>DATGZZ010000323.1:0-6394 GCA_035296945.1 Reyranella sp. | reverse complement strand
CGGGCTGCCGAGCAGCACGTCGAGCTCGACGGGCAGGCCGAGCGCATCGGCTTCGGCCAGCAGGACCTTCAGGATCTCCGCGCCCAGCCCGCGATTGTGAAAGCGGTGGGCAAGGTAGAAGGAATCGATCTTGATCTCGGCCTCGCCGACGCGGAAGCCGACGCAGCCCGCGATTTCGTCGCCGATCAGGATCGATCGGAGACCAGGCTCGGCGAAATGCTCGCGGAAAACGCGCCGCGCGCGCGACGGCTTGTAGCGGAACACGCGTTCCAGATGCTCGCGCATCACGTCGATGCGGATCGCGAGCAACGGTTCGAAGTCGGCCTCGGTGGCCGGTGCAAAACGCCAGGTATTGGTCATGCTTGTGCCTAGTGGATGCGGCCCAGCAGGCGGCCCGGCCGGAAGGCGTGCGACCATTCCGCGACGTCGGACCAGGCGACGGCCGGGTCGCGCGACAGCAGGACCAGGTCGGCGCGGCCCACCAGGTTGTCTTCTGGAACGAAGCCGACGCCGCCGTTGGCAACGGCGATACGGCTGTCCACTGAATTGTCGCGGTTGTCGCCCATCATGAAGTAGTGCCTGGCCGGCACGACGAACACCGGCGTGTCGTCGTGCTGATCGGCGTCGGACATCTCGACGATCTCGTGCTCGCGCCCGCCCGGCAGTGTCTCGACATACAGGGTCGGCGTGTTGCGCCCGCCGGCATCGCCGATGAACGGACCAACGAGGCGACGGGCAACGATGGCGTCGTTGATGTAGAGCCGCCCGCCTGTCATCTGGATACGATCGCCCGGCAGGCCGATCAGGCGCTTCACATAGGTCGTCGAGGGATCGCGCGGCAGGCGGAAAACGACGACGTCGCCGCGCTCCGGCACCTTGCCCAGCAGCCGCCCGGAGAAGTCCGGCATCAGGTCGATGGGCGAGGAATAACGGCTGTAGCCGTAGGGATACTTGGCAGCGACGAGCTGATCGCCGGTGAGCAGCGTCGGCACCATCGACGGCGACGGCACGTGATAGGGCTCGGCGACCACGGTGCGTACGATCAGGACGAAGCCGACGGCCAGCAGGATCGACTTCAGCTCGCCGCCCCAGCCCAGGAGGCGCTGCCAAAAAGAAGAACTGTCCATGCTCGAACTATAGTTCGGCGTGCGGCCTTTCCAAGGCGGTCATGCCGGAGCGCTAGTCCGGCATGACTCTACGCTGCGATCCTGGCGATACGCGGCCGCGCCACCGCCAGCCAGTCCTTGGTGTCGAGCTCTATCGAGCGGTCGAGGCGGCCGGCGTTGAAGAACAGCGTGTCGTTGCCGAGCAGATCCTCTTCGACGACGATGGCGAGCGCGGGGTTGAGCGAAAACGGCGGCACCGAGCCCATGACGCAGCCGGTCAGCTCCTGCGCGGTGTCGGGCGAGGCGAAGCCGCATTTGCGCGCCTCGAACAGTTTTGCAACGGCACTGAAGTCGAGCTTGCGATTGCCCGGCAGGATCGCCAACACGTGGCGCTTGCCGGCGCCACCGCCGCGCACGTCGAGCACCATGGCCTTGGCCGCCTGCTCGGGCCGGTTGCCGCGGATGACGCTGATCGCCTCCGAGCGGCCCTCGGCCTCGTGCTCGATGATGCGGAACTTTGCCTTGGACTCGCCGAGCAACGCCACGATCTGGTCGAACACGTCAGCGGCCACGGACGACCTTCTCCGACAGGAGCTTCAGCGCGTCGTCGAGGCTCGGCACCTGGCCGTCGGCCGGCGCGATGCCGGCATCGACCGAACGGCGCAGGCTGCGCTCCGTCGTCTCGGTCATCAGCGGCTCGACCCCGGTCTCGCGCAGGGTCTTGGCGACCAGGCCCATCTCCTCCCAGCGGCGATGGGCATGCACGGTGTGGGTCCGCACCAGCATGGCAATGAAGTCGCGGAAGGGCATGGCGTCGGCGTCGCTCAGGCATTCCATCACTTCCTTGAGGATGCCCTGGCGCTCGGCGGTGACATAGGCCTCGACGCCCAGCGCCTCGATGCCCTTGAGCAGCACGCTGCGCACCATCTTGACTGAAGAGGCGCTGCCCGGCCGGGGGCCCAGCACCTTGGCCTCGAAGCCGTTGGCGTTCATCCAGGCGACGACCGGTTCGACATCTTCGCCGGCCACCAGCATGGGCGCCTTGATGCCCGACTTGAAGAAGCCGCCCATGACGGCAATGTCGATGTAGCGGCCGCCCGCCGCCTCGATCGGCGCGCGATCCTCGTCCGACATGCGGCCGGTCACGGTGCAGAGATCGAGATAGTGCGCGCCCTTCTTCAGGAGCGGCGCGGCGGCCTCGGCCGCTTCCAGCGCGTGTTCGCCCTGGACGGCGCAGATCACCAGGTCGGCGTCGCGCAGGGAGGCGGTGTAGCCGCCCTCGATGGCGACATCGAGCCTTTTCGCTTCCTTGCCCAGAGCCGTGCCGCGCGCGTCCTTGTCCAGCGCGGTGTCGATGGCAATGACGCGGCGCGGGGCGTTGTCGCCCGGCTTCGGCGTGCCGCGCCAGCCGGCCTCAGCGCACAAGCCGCGCGCGATCGCCGATCCAGCCTCACCAAAGCCCAGCAGCGCGATCACGCGCGGAGACAGCGACATGCGAATGCTCTCGATGAGATGTTGAGATCAGGAGGCCGGTGCTTCGCCGTCCTCGTTGCGGGTCCGCGCTGCCTGCGTGTCGCGCGAGCTGGCGATGCGCAGCTTGGGCCGCACGACGGCAAGCTCGGGCGAGGTATGGCGCTCGGCGATGCCGGCATAGAGCTGCTTGCCAGCCTCGATGACGCTGACGCCGGCGAAGCGGCCGAGCCAGCGCTGGCCGAAGCGCTCGACGGCCGGCGCCATACGCAGCATCAGCCGGGAGTTGGTGGGTGGCATGAAAAGGGCGCGGCTCTGGCGCATCGGCGCGAACATGTTGGCGCGCAGGAGGCCGGCGAGCTGGCCGGCGGAGTAGGGATGGCCCTGGTAGAACGGCGAGCGGTCGATCTGCGACCACAGGCCCGCGCGCGTCGGCGCCACGGTGACCAGGCGTCCGCCATCGGCCATCACCCGCCAGATCTCGCGCAGCATCGGCCGCACCTGCTCGGTGCTCTCGATGGCATGGACCAGGAGCACGCGGTCGACCGAGCGGTCGGGCAGGGGCAGGTCGTTCTCGTCGACCAGGGCGGTGAGGTTGCGGCCCTCGCGCGGCCAGCGTGTCACACCTTGCTGCGCCGGCATGAAGGCCAAAGTCCGCTCAGCTTCCTCGCGGAACGGCCGCAGGAAGGGCGTGGCATAGCCAAGGCCCAGCACGGTCTCGCCACGCACGTTCGGCCACACTTCGCGCAGCCGCGCGCGCAGCAGCCGCACCGTCATTTGACCGAGGGTGCTGCTGTAGAACTCGTTGAGATCGAGGACGTCCGTCCACATGTGGCGATACTAGCAGAAACCGAACCGTTGCGGCCATGGTCGGTGCATGGCGGTAACAAGGCAGCCTTGCTAACGTTGCAACATGAGTACATCCCTAGAGATCGTTAGAATCCCGGTCCTGAACGACAATTACGTGTGGTTGATGCGCGAGCCGCAAAGCGGCTCGGTTGGCGTGGTCGACCCGGCGGTGGCCGGGCCGGTGCTGGCCGAGGCGGCCAAACGCCGCTGGAAGATCACCCATATCCTGAACACCCACCACCACGGCGACCATGTCGGCGGCAACCGCGAGATCAAGGAAGCCACCGGCTGCACCATCGTCGGCCCGCGCCGCGACCGCGCGCGCATTCCCGGCATCGATGTCGAGGTCGATGACGGCGAGCGCTACCGCTTCGGCGAGGCCGAGGCCGACGTGTTTTTCGTGCCGGGCCACACCAGCGGCCACATCGCTTATGCGTTCCGCGAGCAGAAGGCGCTGTTTTGCGGCGATACGCTGTTCGCGCTGGGCTGCGGCCGCCTGTTCGAGGGCACGCCGCAGCAGATGTGGACCTCGCTCAGCCGGCTACGCGGCCTGCCGGACGACATGCGCGTCTACTGCGCGCACGAGTACACGCAGTCGAACGCCCGCTTCGCTGTGACGGTCGAGGCCGACAACGACAAGCTCATCAAGCGCTCGGCAGCGATCGACGCGGCGCGCGCAAAGGGCGAGGCCACGGTGCCCTCGCTGCTCGGCGAGGAGAAGGCCACCAACCCGTTCCTGCGCGCCGACGTGCCAGCGGTGCAGCGCGCGGTCGGCCTGCCGGGCGGCGATCCGGTCGCCGTGTTCGCCGAGGTGCGCCATCGCAAGGATGTGTTCCGGTAAGCCGCACGATCGCGGCAACGCGACGATTGTCATGCCGAGCGTCAACTAGTCTAGCGACGTGCCAGACAAAAATACGCGCTGATGCCGAGCGCCGCGGCAAGCGCCGCATAGAGCGGTGCCTGCGGAATGTTGAGGAACAGCCAGGGCGCCGACAGGGGCCCGAGCGCGGCGCCGAAATCGCGCCAGGTCGAATAGCTCGCCTGCGAGCTCAGCACGCTCGATTTGCCGCGTTCGAGCACCAGCACCGGGATCAGGGTGTTGAACATGCCGCGCGTCATGACCACGACCAGCGCGCCCAGCAGCTCGTGATCGAGGGCGATCAGCACGAAGCCCGCGACCAGCAGGACGCCGTTGATGATCGAGATGCGCCGCGCGCCGAAGCGGTCGCCGATCCAGCCGCCCAGCGGGCCGGTGGTGATCTCGACCAGCCAGCGCAGCGCTAAAAGGGCCGCCGTTGCCAATACCGGTGCGACCCAGGTGATCGAATCCTTCATCAGGAAGGAGAGCGTGAGCAGGAACACCCCATCGCCGGTGAAGCCCAGCGTGAAGCCCCAGATCTCGAGCCGGTGCGGGACCGGCAGCCGGAAGGGCTTCCTGTCGGCGATCTCGCGCGGCAGGCGCGGCAGCAACAGGGCGGCGACCAGCGAGATCAGCGTCAGGCCGCCAAAGATCAGGAACACCGAGCGCGGTCCGACCTGCAGGGCGATCCACGCGCCGCCGACCAGCGACAAGGCCTGCACCAGGCCGATCGCCGCCCGGCTGGCGCCGACCCGCTTTCCTGCATTGGCACGGTCGCTGACGGCATAGGCGAGCGTCGAAAGGTTGAGCGAGGCGTAGGAGACGCCCCACAACATGCGCGCGGCGATCTGGACGGCCTCGTTCTCGACCAGGCCATAGAGCGTGGTCGAGACGACCGAGCCGATGGCGGCCATCACCATCAGCGCATGCGGCCCGACGCGCTCGCCGATCGCCGCCACTCCTGAGTTGGCGAGAAGCCGGATCCAGCGATTGAGCGACAGCAGTACGCCCACCATGGCGAGGCTGATGCCGAAATCCTGGTGGTAGAGCGGCAGCACGACATAGAGCAGCGTGTCGCCGATCATGGCGACGGCGATGACCAGGCCAGGGAGCGCCATGCCCACTGGCACGGCGCGCGGCGGCGGGCTCGCGGTGCTCACATGCTCGGCTTTACAGGCTCACTGGGCGCGTTGCACCAACGCTTCGTGCAGCGCGGCTGCAGCGAGCGACGTGCCGCGGCGGGCGCCATGCAGCAGCATCGGCGAGCTCAGGAAGCCGTGCAGCATGCCGCCGAATTCCACCAGGTCCGCCTGGGTCCCTTCCTGATGAAGGCGGAAGGCATAGGCGCGGCCCTCGTCGCGCAGCGGATCGTAGCCCGCGGTGATCACCAGCGCCGGCGGCAGGCCGCTGAGCGACTTCGCACGCAAGGGCGAGATGCGCCAGTCGCCGCGGTTCGCCTTGTCCGGCGTATAGTGATCGAAGAACCACTCCATGGTGGCGGCATTCAGCCCATAGCCGTCCTCGTAGCGGCGATAAGAATCGGCGCGGCCCACGGCGTCCGTCACCGGATAAGCGAGAAGCTGCAGGCGGAGCTTGGGCCCGCCATTGTCACGCGCCCAGATCGCCACGGCCGCGGCGAGGTTGCCCCCGGCGCTGTCGCCGCCGATGGCGAGCCGCGTCGGATCGACGCCGATCGAGGCGCCGTTGGCCGCCACCCACTTCAGCCCGGCCACGACATCGTCGAAGGCGCCGGGGAAGCGCGCTTCCGGCGCCAGCCGGTAGTCGACGGCGAAGACCACGATACCCGCCTCCAGCGCGAACTGGGCGCAGAGCACGTCGTGGCTGTCGAGGTTGCCGAACACCCAGCCGCCACCATGGGCGTAGACCAGGCACGGCAGCTTGACGTCGGCCGGCGCCGAGGCCGGGCGATAGATGCGCACCGCGAGGTCGCCGGCAGGGCCGGGAATGGTGCGATCGACCACCTTGGCCTCGGCCGGCCGCGGACCCTGGGACGCCGGACGCAGCGAGAGATAGAGGTCGCGTGCCGCCTGTGGCGAGAGCGTGTTCCACGCCGGCCGATTGGCCGCGGCCATCAGGTCGATCAAGCGCT
>DATGZZ010000322.1:0-2859 GCA_035296945.1 Reyranella sp. | reverse complement strand
CGTGGCCCACGGCCTCGTGCCACAGCACGCCCGACCAGCCCGAGCCCAGCACCACCGGCATCTCGCCGGCCGGCGCCGGCACCGACTGCAGGTTGACCAGCGACTGGCGGATCGCCTCGTCGGCCTCGCGCTTCCAGTACTCCGGCTTGAAGATGTCGCCGTAGGCGGCGCGCCGGCCCGAGCCAGTGCTGCCGGCCTCCATGCGGCTGCCGTCGGCGCACACCACGCTGACGTTCAGCCGCACCAGCGGCCGCACGTCGGCGGCGCGCCAGCCGCCGGCCTTGATGATCTCGACGACCTGCCAGGAACCGGCGAGGGAAATCGAGACCTGGCGCGCCTTGGGCTCCTTGCCGCGCACGTAGGCGTCGATCTCCTGCAGCAGCGCCACCTTCCGGGCGAAGGCCTCGCCGTCGATCGGATTGTCGTCGGCATAGAGGAGCTGGTTGGTGCCGCGCGGTGCCTCGCCCCTCTCGCCGCTGTGGCCGGCGCGCACGGCCTTGACGGTGGCGACGGCGCGCTTCAGCGCCTGCACGTCGAGCGCCGAGGCATGAGCGAAGCCCGTGGCTTCGCCGGCGACGCTGCGCAGGCCGAAGCCCTGCGTGGTGTCATACGAGGCGCTCTTCAGCTTGCCGTCGTCGAACGACAGGCTCTCGCTCTGCTCGTATTCCAGGAACAGCTCGCCGTCGTCGCAGCCGGCGAGCGCGTCGTCGACCATCTTCTCCGTCTTGCGGCGATCCAGACTGCCCTTGCCGAAGAACAGGTTGTCGGCGGCGGCGAGATGGTTGATCGACTTGGCCATGAATGGCTCCTTATGGACGTTTCCGGGAGTGCGGACCTCTGGTCCGCTCATGAGCGGCCGGAGGCCCGCGCTCCCAAGACGTCAGACGACGAGGACGATCTTGCCAAAATGGGCATTGGCCTTCATGTGCGCAAGCGCCTCGGCGGCTTGGCTCAGGGGGAAGGTCTTGTCGATGGGCAGCGACAGCTTGCCCGCCTCGATGGCCGGCCACAGGTCGGCGCGGGCCGCCTTGACGATGTCGCGCACCTCTTCTGGCGTGCGCGTGCGGAAGGTGACGCCGATGTAGTCGATGCGCTTCAGCGCATGCAGGTCGAAGTTGAATTCGCCCTTCATGCCGCCCAGGCGGCCGACATTGACGATGCGGCCCAGGATGGCGGCGGCTTCCATGTTCTGGTTGGCGACGCTCGCCGAGACCTGGTCGACGATCAGGTCGACGCCCTTGCCTGCAGTCGCCTCCTTGACCTTGTCCGGCCATTTGGCATCGCGCGTGTCGAGCGCGAGATCGCAGCCGAACTCCTTCAGCCGCGCGCGGCGGCCGTCGTGCGTCGAGGTGCCCATGACGATCGAGGCGCCCATGTGCTTGGCGATCTGCATGCCCAGAAGGCCGACGCCCGAGCTGGCGCCCTGGATCAGCACCGATTCGCCTTTCTTCAGCCGGCCCGCGCCGACCAGGGCATTGTGCATGGTCTGCACCGCCACCGGCATGCAGGCGGCCTGCTCCCAGGTCATGTTGTTGGCCGGGATCTTGTGGGCACGGCCGGAGTCAGCGACGGCGTATTCGGCGAAGCCGCCGGCCGCCGAGCTCATGACGCGATCGCCCGGCTTGAAGTCCTTCACCTCGCCGCCGACCGCCTCGACCTCGCCAGCGCATTCCAGGCCGACGATGGTGCCGGGGCCGCCGACCCGGCCGTGCGCCTGGCCTGAGGCGACCGCGAGATCGGCGCGGTTGAGCGAGGCGGCGCGCACCTTGATCAGGATCTCGTTGGGCTTGGGCGCGGGCTTTGGTGCGTCGGTGTACTGGACGCCCTTCTCGGTGACGACGGCAGCCTTCATGAGAACCTCCGTGGATCGGAGGTCCCCAATAGCACGGCGCGCTGCCTGTGGGGCTAGGGCTGGGCTTTGCCCTTCACGTATTTGCGGACGATCGTTTCGTCCGGCGGATAGTTGGCGGGCGCGACCGGCGTGATCTGCGCCTGCACGCATTTCCACGCGCCGCCGTGGCGCACGTAGATGTCGGTGTACATGGTCATGCTGACGGTCTCGACGCCGTCCTTCAGGCCTACTCGCTTGTTGGTGGAGCGCACCAGGGCGGTGTCGCCGAACACGTCGATCTTCTCGTCGCGATAGTCGTAGTAGGGGATGCGCTCGGCGTCGAAGCCGGTCGCCCAGGCCTTGAGATAGTCGGCGCGGCTCACCCGGACGCCGGTCGGCGCGATGCAGATGAAATCATCGTGAAGGATGGCGTCGTGGCCCGGCACATCGTTGGTGATGAAGTTGTTGATGAACCTGGCGTTCAGCGCTCGTAGCTCGGCCGTCATGGCAGCCCTCCCATTGGAGAGCTAACCATATAACCGGTTATCAGGAGAGTCCAGCCGGTTCGGGCTCAGTAGCCCGCCCCGACCTGCCGCGCGGCACTCTCGATCACGCCGGTGACTTCAGCGGCATGCGACTGGTAGACCGAATGGCTCGCGCCCTTGATGACGGTCATATGGCTGCCGGCCCGCCGGTAGTAGAAGCGTTCGAGTTCCGGATTGATGATCTGGTCACTGCCGGCGACGATTCCCCAGCTCGGCCTGGTCCGCCACGCAGCGGCCGTCAGCGGCGTCGTGAAGATCTCGGCAGCGGCCGGCACCTGCGAACTCGCCTCGAACTCTGCCTGCTGGCGAGACAGGTCGGGCGCGAACAGCGTCGGGAAGGCGGAGGGCGTGAGGTAGGTGTAACCGTCCGGCGTCCGGGCGATGGCTCCCGGAGTCCTGGCGAGGCCGCTCGGGAACCGTTTGCCGAGCGTGGCTTCGTCCTCGCCGACATCGGGCGCGTGCGCCGCGACATAGACCAGTCCG
>DATGZZ010000321.1:0-16831 GCA_035296945.1 Reyranella sp. | reverse complement strand
CGCCGCCAAATCGTAGCCCGCTGCTTCGTCGAGATTTGGCCGCGCCAACACATAGCTCCACGATCCGACGGTCAGCAACGAGTCGGGTTGGCCGGGATATCGCGCAGCCGGAATGGAGATGCGCCTCATGAATGGGTACTTGTCGACGACGCGGGTGATCTGCTCGCCATCCGGCGTGACGAAGCGCCCCCCGCGGGCATCGTTCGCAATCTTGACGAATCCCGGCCAGCGGTTTCCGGCACCCCACAACGCTGCCGCGCGACCTTCGAGGATCATGACCGGTCCCTCGACGAGGGTCTCCGTGTAGATCGCCTCGAAGTCCTTTTCGGGATTGAGACCCAGTCCTTCCATCACAAAGCGTCCCTGCAGTGCCAGCCCCGATCCGCGTCCATTCCAGACAACGGAACGGCCTATGAGATCCTTGATGGTGCGATAGCGGCTATCGGCCCGCACGACGAACATGCCGGGGCTCGAATAGGCGGTGGTTATCACCTTGAGCTGGGTTGGCGGCCCATCCTTGGGATTGAAAAGTTCCTGAGTCATCTCGCCGAACACCAAACCGATGTCGGCGGTGCCCGCTTCGAGCAACGGGACATTGTCCAGGCTGCCGCGGGTCGTCAGAGGCTTTACGGCGATCTTCGGGTTCGCCCATTTGACGGCGTCGACGAAGGCGCTGCCATAGACGACAAAGCCGCCGCCTTCGCCGCCGGTGGCGAACTTCAGGCCGCTCTGCTGCGCAACCGCGGCCGTCGTCGTTCCGGCGGCAACCGTGAGGCCAGCCACGAATGACCGCCGCCGCAACCGGAGGGCTTGTCTCGTCGACGACGGGTACGCCCGCATCAGGATGCAACTCTCAGTTAAGGCCTTACGCCCGGCGACTCGAATATCATGCCCTTCGCCCGATCCATCAGGAAGACCTCAAGGGCGACATATTCAAAGGCCTCATAAGGATAGGCCTCGGCGCGAACGCCGACGAGACAATTGCGCAGCCGCCGCTTGAGCGAGCCCAGGGCCTGCCACTCCAGACGGTAGATGGGATAGCCGGTCGGATGGGCCTCCGGGATCGTGACACCGGCCAGCTTCTTGCCGGCGTTGTCGTCGTGGCAGATGGCGCAGCTCAGGTTGAGCTGACCCTGTCGACGCGCCCAGATCGCGGTCCCCTGCTCGCGGAACGGCGTCAGTCGGGCGTCGTCCGGCGGGGCTATCGGCATCCCGCGCGATTGGTTGGCGACGAAAGCCAGCAGCGGCAGCAGGTCCCGGCTTTCCGGCGCAAAGGGCCCGGCCTGCTGGTTGGCCGTGCGGCAGAGCCTGATGCGGCCCTCGAGATCGATCGGCTTGTCGCCGTCCTTCAGCATCGCGGGATAGCGCGCCGCGACGCCCTTCATGTCGGCGATGGAATGACAGTCGGCGCACGCCTTGTTGGCGGCGCCGGCGGGCTTGGACCAAAGCTGTTGACCGAGCTGGACGAACAGCATGCCGGGGTTGGCGCTGTCGTCATCCTGCATCTTCTGCAAAGCCGCGCCCATGTCCTGGTAGCCCGAGCGGCGCTTGTCGGCGCCGGCCCTATCGGCGCCTCCTTGGGCCAGGGCAAAGGACGCGGCGAAGACCACGGGCAGCATCACCAGCGCCAACCGCCGGCGCAAAAGGTCAGGCAACGTCAATGGCGACGGACTCTTCGACGGCGAAGCCTTCGTCGCCGGTCCAGCGGAACGTGATCTTGCCGCTCTCGGTCGCCACGGCGAAGAACGACACGAACGGGTTGGCCGCGATCGCCGGCGAGAGGTCCATGCGCAGGATCTCGTTGCCGTTCCAGCTCGCGGTGAAGCGCTCGATGATGTTGCGCGGGATGATCCGGCCGTTGGTGCCCGGCCGGAAGCCGGTCTCCATGGGATGCAGGATCAGCGCCTTGAGCTCGATCACCTCGCCCTTCTTGGCGGTCTTGGGCGCATTGATGAGGACCTGGGTCATGTCAGGTCCTCCAGGCAGGCCGCGAGCGTGACGATCACGTCGGCGCTGGCGCTGAAGAACTCGCCCTTGCTGGTCTCGGCGATGGCCACGATCTTCTGCGAATCGCCGAGCTTGATGCGGGTGGCGATCACCGCCTTGCCGTTCCTGGGCCCAAGCCGTGCGTCGAAGACATGCGGCTGCGGGTTCTTCTCGTTGAAGACGTGGATCGCTTTGACGTGATCGGCCTCGCTCATCGGGCTTTCGACCGATACGGTGAGCGGCACGGCATTGCCGTTCTCGATCAGCGGCGGCAGGTCGAGCGTGACACGGCCTTCGCGAATCGCGTTGTCACCGACGACTTCCTTGATGGCGGCCGCCATCGCTTCCGGCGTGGCACGCGCCGTCGCAAGCGGCAGCACGCTCACCAGGGCGCCGGCGATGAAGGCTCGTCGATTGACTCTCGGTGTCATCCCGAGCGCAGCGAGGGACCTTTCGTGTGGCCTTAAAGGTCCCTCGGGCTTCGCCCTCGGGATGACAGGGATGTCCTTCATCGGTCAATCCTTCAGGGTCGCGAGATAGGCCACGACATCCTCGATCTGCTCCGCCGTCAAGATGGTCTTGCCCTCGAAGGGTTTCGCGACACGCTGCAGGCCTGTCGTTCGGTAATAGGGCGGCATGATCGTGTCGGGATTGAGACGCGCGCCGTCGACGATGCGGAGCCGCAGCTGCGCCACCGACCAGCGTCCGCCCGCCCCCGCCAGGCTGGGCGCCAGCGTGCCCTGGAAGCGCTCCTCGGCGATCGGGCCGCTATGGCAGAGCAGGCAGAGGCCGACGCTGCGGTTGGCGACGATCGCGCGACCGCGGGCGGCGTCGCCAGGCTTGTCCGCGAGCGGCTTTGGAATGGCATCGCCGACCACAGTGTACGGCATCGCACCCCGCGCCCCTCCACTCTGGGCAAGGGCGCTGCCGGCGATGGACGCGAGCAGGGCTGCCGTCATCAGGCCGGCATGCACCATGTCAGCCGAAGACCTCGGTCGTGATGGTCTTGAACCAGCTCGAGGCATAGAGGGCTTCCTGGCCGCGGAAGCCGCCGACCACCTCCAGCGGGCTGTTGCCGCCGGCGCCGGGGATGTCGGCCAGCACGCCCTTGTCGGGGCGATAGACGCCGGCAACGGAGATGCCGTAGTCGGGCGCCACCAGGCTGTAGCAGGTGTTGATCAGGATCGGATCGACCGGCTTGCGCCCGGCCAGCAGCTCGACGATGGCGGCGGCGCAGACCTTGGCCTGGGCGTTGGCGGCGAAGGCCGACTTGGGCATGCCGCCCATGATGGCCGAATCGCCGATGACGTGGATGCCGGGCTGCAGCGTCGATTCGAAAGCGACCGGCTCGACCGGGCACCAGCCGGTGCGATCGGCCACGCCGGCCTTTTGGGCGATGGTGCCGGCCTTCTGCGGCGGGATGATGTTGGCGACCGCCGCCTTGTGGCGGGCGAAGTCGGTGGCGACGGTGAGCGAGGCGGCATCGACCGCCGTCACCTTGCCGCCCTGGCTCAGCGATACCCACTCGATCAGGCCGGGGTACATCTGGGCCCAGGCGTTCTGGAACAGCCGCTGCTTGGAGAACGCGTCCTTGGAATCGAGGATCAAGAGCTTGGACTTGGGCTTCCAGATCTTCAGCCAATAGGCGATCAGGCTGGCCCGCTCGTAAGGACCGGGCGGGCAGCGGAACGGATTCGCCGGTGAGGAGATGATGACCAGGCCGCCATCGTCCATCGCCTGCAACTGCTGGCGCAGCAGCACGGTCTGCGCACCGGCCTTCCAGGCATGCGGCATCTTCTCGGCCGCCGATTCGTCGTAGCCGGGCAATGCACCCCAGTTGATGTCGATGCCGGGCGACAGCACGAGCCGGTCGTAGGCAAGCTTGCTGCCGTCGCTGAGCGTCACGCTCTTGCCGGAGGCATCGACCGCCGTCGCCGAGGTCTGCGCCAGCACGACACCGGCCTTCTGCACGCCGTCATAGCCGAACTGCTGCTGGGAGATCTCGCGCAATGCCGCGAGCACGTTGTTCGAGAACGGACAGGCCGTGAAGACCGGATTGGGCTCGACCAAGGTGACGGTGAGCTTGGGCTCGAGCGCCTTCAGCGTGCGCGCCGCGGTGGCGCCACCGAAGCCGCCGCCGACCACGACGACCCGGCCGCTGGCCTGCGCGGAAGCGATCGACGGGGCCGCCAGGCTTGCCGCGGCGGTGAGCTTCAGGAAAGTGCGCCGTGTCGCCATGGCCTACTCCGGCTGCGCGGCGAACCAGGCCGCGATGGCGTCGATCTGCTGATCGTCGAAGCCCTTGGCGATGCGGCCCATGACGGAGGACGGCCAGGCGCCGCTGCGATACTCGCGCATGAACTGGACGATGTCGGAGGCCTTGCGCCCGGCGATGCGCGGGATGACAGAGTCGGGAATCCGCTTGGCCGCATGGCAGCCCGTGCACGAGCTGGCGCCGGGCGGGCCCGAGTCCGCCGCCCGGACCGGCCCCCCTCCCAGGAAGCTGGCCAGCAACAATGCGCTGGCCAGCACCGGGAGCAGCAGACGATGCCTCATGAAGCTTTCTTCAGCTCGTGATGCATCAGCGGCAGATTGCGCACGCGCTTGCCGGTGGCGCGGGCGATGCCGTTCAGCACGGCGGGCGCGGCCACGGCGATGGTGGGCTCGCCGACGCCGCCCCAGAAATCATGCGTCGGGACCAGCACGGTCTCGACCTGGGGCATCTCGTCGATGCGCATGACGTTGTAGCTGTCGAAGTTGGTCTGCTCGACGGCACCGTCCTTGACGGTGATCTCGCCGTAGAGCGCCGCCGACAGGCCGTAGGCGAACGAGCCCGCGACCTGACGGTCGATCTGCGCCGGGTTGACGACGTGGCCGCAGTTGGTGGCCGCCGTGATCTTGTGGATCTTGAGCCCACCGTCGGCGCTCACCGAGACTTCGGCGACGCCGGCGACGTAGCTGCCGTAGCCCATGACCTGCGCCAGGCCATGGAAATGCCCGGCCGGCAACGGCTTGCCGTAGCCCGCCTTGTCGGCTGCCGCCTTGAGGACGGCCGCCCACTTGGGCTTGAGCAGCTTCATGCGGAAGGCCAACGGATCCTGGCCGGCCGCATCGGCCAGCTCGTCCATGAAGCTTTCCATGTAGACGGCGTTCTGGTTGGTGTTCACGCCCCGCCAGAAGCCCGCCGTGATGTGCGGGTTGCGCATGGCATGGTCGATCAGGAGGTTCGGCACGTCATAGCCGTAGGCCGCCTCCACGCCCGAGGCCATCAGGCCCTGGAACACCACCGGGTCCATGCCGTTCTGCAGGTTCTGCGGCAGCAACGAGGCCAGGATCGACTGGCCCGAGATGCGGATCTGCAGGCCGACCAGGTTGCCCTGTGCGTCGAGGCCACCCGTCAGCTTGGCCATCGTCGTCGGATGGTACTGGCAGTGCGTCATGTCCTCTTCGCGCGACCAGATGAGCTTGACCGGCGTGCCGGGCATCTCCTTGGCGACGAGAACGGCCTGACGGACATAGTCCGAGCGGCCGCGCCGGCCGAAGCCGCCGCCCAGCAGCATCTTGTGGACGTCGCACTTGTCGGCCGGCAGGCCGCAGGCTTCCGACGCAGCAGCCAGCGCCGCTTCGCCATTCTGGGTGCCGCACCACACCTCGCACTTCTCGGGCGTGTAGCGCGCCGTGGCGTTCATCGGCTCCATGGTGACGTGATGCTGGTAGGGGAAGCTGTAGGTCGCGGTGACCTTCTTGGCCGCCCCGTCGATCGCGGCCTTGGCGTCGCCCACCTTGTTGCCGACGAAGGCCTCGCTGGCCTCGAGGCCTTCCTTCAGCATGGCGTTGATGGTCTCGCTCTGGACCTCGCCCAGCTTGCCGATGTCCCAATCGGTGGGGAGCGCTGCGAGCGCGGTGCGCGCGTTCCAGTAGGTGTCGGCGACCACCACGACGGCGTTGCCGTCGATCGCCACGACCTTCTTCACGCCCGGCATCTTCTCGACCTTGGCGGCGTCGAAGCTCTTGAGCTTGCCGCCGATCACCGGGCAGGCGCGCACGGTGGCGACCAGCATGCCGGGCATGGTGAAGTCGATGCCGTAGAGCTGCTTGCCGGTGACCTTGTCGAGCGTGTCGAGCCGCTTGACCGGCTTGCCCGCGATCTTCCAGTCCTTGGGGTCCTTGAGCTTGACCTCCTTGGGCGGCTCGAGCTGCGCGGCTGCCGCCGCGACCGCGCCGTAGGTCGTCTTCTTGCCCGAGCTGTGGGTGATGACGCCCTTGTCGACCTTCAGTTCGCCGGCCGGCACCTTCCATTCGGCGGCGGCGGCGGCGAGCAGCATCTCGCGCGCCATGGCGCCGCCTTCGCGGACATACTGGTTGCTTTCGCGGATGCCGCGGCTGCCGCCGGTCGAGAAGTTCTTCCAGACGCGGTTGCGCTTCAGGTTCTCGTTCGGCGTCGGATATTCCCAGGCGACCTTGCTCCAGTCGCACTCGAGCTCCTCGGCGAGGAGCTGGCAGAGGCCGGTGAGCGTGCCCTGCCCCATCTCGGAGCGGGCGATGCGGATCACCACCTTGTCGTCGGGATGGATCACCACCCAGGCGTTGAGTTCCTTGACGGGCGACTGGGCGTCGGCGTCGAAGGGAATGGAGAAGCCGAGCGAGAAGCCGCCGGCGACGGCTGCGCCGCTTACGAGGAAACCGCGACGCCCAAGAGAATTGGGGGCGAGAGAAGTCTGATGAATCGTCATGATCGCATCCTCTCCTTAGGCCTTGGACGCGGCGTGGATCGCTTCACGCACCTGCACGTAGGTGCCGCAGCGACAGATGTTGGTCATGGCCGCGTCGATGTCGGCGTCGGTCGGGTTGGGCTTGGCGGCGAGCAAGGCGGTGGCCGCCATGACCATGCCGCTCTGGCAGTAGCCGCACTGGGGCACATCGGCTGCCACCCAGGCAGTCTGGATCTTGTTCAGCGTGCTGTTGGCGGCGAGGCCTTCGACGGTGACGACTTTCTTGGCGCCGACGGTGTTCACCGGCACCTGGCAGGAGCGCGTGGCGACGCCGTCGATATGCACCGTGCAGGCGCCGCACTGGGCGATGCCGCAGCCATACTTGGTTCCGGTGAGGCCGAGTTGCTCGCGCAGCACCCACAAAAGCGGCGTCCGCGGATCGGCGTTGTGGTTGAGGGCCTTGCCATTGACGTTGATGACAGCCATCCCGGTCTCCCGTCGTTTGGGGTTATGTCGCGAGCCTAGCCGAGCACTCCGCGAGCGGCCAGTGATCCCACGGCAATCACAG
The DNA here is from genome assembly GCA_035296945.1 of Reyranella sp. Lineage (GTDB taxonomy): Bacteria > Pseudomonadota > Alphaproteobacteria > Reyranellales > Reyranellaceae > Reyranella. The sequence goes on along the minus strand of DATGZZ010000321.1, from coordinate 9,565 downwards.
ATGTGTGATGCCGCGAGGACGATAGTCGCCCCGCCTTGTCGCAGAACTGTGCCGGCCATTCGCGGCTTTTGTCGCCACTTGTCACGTGCCGGCCCGGTTGGACACTTTGATACATTTCCCAACCTCACGGATGGAAAGTGCCGGGCGCAGCCTGATCGGGCGGCCCCGGCCCGGCAGGCGAGCGCTCACAACGTGTGGGAAAAGGCCGAGCCGCTCGTCGGCGGGCGCGTCCGTCGCCAGCATCCGAAAGAGATCGTCGGAAACGACAAGATCGGTGCCGAGGGTACGGGTCATGCGCTCGATCCGATTGGCGACATTCACCGTGTCGCCGAAGGCGCCGAGCTTGCTGCGCCCCGGCAATCCGATGGTCCCGACAACCAGCGGACCAGCATGCATGCCGATGCCGATGCGGGCAGCAGGCAGTGCAGCAGGGCGGTCGCGGTTCCAGCTCTCCATGGCGTCGCGCATGGCGAGGCCACAAGAGATCGCACACTGCAGCAGGGAAATCTCGGGACCAGGGGCGATCCACGTGGCGACGGCGCCGTCGCCGACGTGATCGGCGAGGGTCGCCCCATGACCGGCAATCTGCCGAGCCATTTCCCGATGAAAGCCCGACAGCAGGGCAAAGACCTCGATCGGATCGATCTCTTCAGACAGCGTAGTGAAACCCACGATATCGGCAAAGAGCACCACGCCAAATGCCGGCTGCGGCCAACCGTAGATCAGGTTCGATCTCCCCGATGGTGCCCATGGCATCGGAGAAGAGGGTTGATGGCCCGAGCGAGGTTGTCCGTGCATCATGTTCGGCCCCTGGTTTTCGATCTGGTAGCGCCAATATGGGCGGCATCTGTCGCAGGGCTCTGTCCGCGAACAGCCTTTTGAGTCACCGAGTGTCGCAGGACCGCTCCTCGACACATTCTGATAAACTTTTTCCAGAGCGGCTTTCTGCACGTTGCATTAATTCATTGGTCGGTTGGACGACGCCATGGACCCCGCACCGCACATTGCCCTGGTCGACGATCATCGTGACATCCGCGATCTCGTCAGCAGGTACCTGAGCCAGCACGGCTATCGCGTCAGCGTCGCCGAGAATGGCGCCGCATTGCGCCGGCTTCTCGAGCGCAGCGCGCCGGATCTCGTCGTGCTCGACATCATGATGCCGGGAGAGGATGGCCTTTCCGTCTGCCGCCACCTGCGCAGCACGACGACCCTGCCCATCATCTTCCTGACGGCGATGGCCGAGGAGACCGAGCGCATCATCGGCCTCGAGATCGGCGCCGACGATTACCTGACCAAGCCGTTCAACCCGCGTGAGCTCCTGGCGCGCATCAAGGCGGTGCTGCGCAGGGTGAACAGCCTGCCGCCGCAGCGCGACAAGCTGAAGGCCAAGGCGATCCGCTTCGATCGCTGGCATCTCAATGTCGGGCGACGCGAACTGGTGAATTCGGAGGGCGTCGGCGTGCCGTTGAGCACCGCCGAGTTCCGTCTGCTCAAGGCTTTCCTCGACCACGCCGGCATGGTGCTGACCCGCGACCAGCTCCTCGATCTCACCGCCGGCCGCGCGGCCGAGGCCTTCGACCGGAGCATTGACAATCAGGTCAGCCGACTGCGCAAGAAGATCGAGCTCGATCCCAAGACGCCCATTCTGATCAAGACCCACTGGGGTGGCGGCTACAGCTTCACCGCCGAAGTTGAGGTGGCATGAGGCGGCTCTGGGCACGCAGCCTCGCTGCGCAGATCATTGTCGCGATGCTGCTCGCCCTGGGGCTTTCGCAGGTCATCGGCTTCATGATCTCGTGGGACGAACGCGGCCGCGCGCTCTATATGGCCGCCAAGAACGAGTTCCTGGTTCGGACGGCGTCGCTCGCCCAACTGCTCGAGACGACACCATCGACGCTCGAGAACGACATCCTGACCGCCAGCAACACGACGTATACCCGGTTCTGGGTGTCGCGCGATGAACCTGTCGACAGCACCGCCTGGCGGCACGACGCATGGACCGTACTCGCCCAGCCACTGCCCACGCTGTCGCAGTCGGTGAACGGCCGGCGCCGGCCGGAACGCGAGCCCCAAGCCTCCTATCCGTCGGGCAGCATCGTCGCCGCGGCCGCTGCCATGGCGCACGTGACCTGGCTGACGCTTCCGGCACACGCATGGCCGCTGTCGCGGCCGGCGAAGTTCCTCTATCTCGACGACTCCAAGGGCATGGGGATCGCCGTTCGCCTCGAATCGGGCGCCTGGCTCAATGCGGCCTATTCCAAGACGATTCCGAACTCCATATGGACGTCGCAGACGGCGGTCTCGCTCGCGATAACGGCCGCGATCCTGTCCCTGATCGCGATCTTCGTCGCCCGCAGCATCGCCAGGCCGATGCGCCGTCTCGCCGTTGCGGCGGAGGCTCTCGGCCGCGGCGAATCGGTCAAGCCGTTGCCTGAATCGGGACCGGACGACATCCGCCAGACAGCCGAAGCCTTCAATCGCATGCAGGAGCGCCTGGAGCGCTTCGTCCAGGATCGAACCCGCATGCTGGCGGCAATCAGCCACGACCTCAGGACGCCACTCACGTCCTTGAGACTGCGCGCCGAGTTCGTCACCGACCACGATGTCCAGGAAAAGATGCTGAAGACCATCGACGAGATCCAGACGATGACGGAGGCCGCCCTCGCCTTCGTGCGAGAGGAGGCCACGGCCGAGGCTACCCGCACCGTCGATCTGTCCGCCCTGGTGGAAAGCCTGTGCGACGATCTGGCCGAACTCGGCCACGCCGTCACCTTCATCGATGGCACTGCGGTCAACTACCGGTGCAGGCCGGATGCGCTGCGGCGGGCCATTCGGAACCTGATCGAAAACGCCGTTCGCTATGGCGAATGCGCACGCGTGTCAGTGCTGCGAACCGCGAAGAGCATCGACATCGCCGTCGAAGACGACGGGCCAGGCATTCCGGATGAGGTCATGGAACAGGTCTTCGCGCCTTTCTATCGCCTCGAGGATTCGCGCAATCGGGAGACCGGCGGCGTCGGGCTCGGCCTGTCCATTGCCCGGGCGATCGCGCGTCACCACGGAGGCGACGTCGTCCTCGGCAATCGCGCCAAGGGGCTGCAAGCCACCATCAGCTTGCCGCTGCTCAGCTAGGCATGCTCGCGGCAAACACCCGCCGATAGTTGCCGCCCAGCAGCTTTGCCGCTTCTTCGGGTGTGAACCTGCTTCGCAAGGCGGCAGCCAGTTGCGGCAGGTCGGCATAGCCCGGCAGCGCGCTGCCGCCGGGCAGGCCGAGCTGGTCGGTGCCGAGGCCGACATGGTTGATGCCGACGACATCGACCATGCGCGCGAAGCCGTCGGCATAGGCCATGACATTGGGGAAATAGGCCAGGACCGGCCAGATACCGATGACGCCACCGGTTGCGGCGATCGCGCGCGCATGGTCGGGCAGAATGCGCCGCGTCCACGCCGCCGGCCGGTCGGTCAGCGAGGTGTGCGACAGGACCAGAGGCTTGGTGGTGACCGACGCTGCCTTCTTGACCAGCTCGTAGGGGCCGTGCGCCACGTCGACCACGATGCCCAGCTGGTTACAGCGGCGGATCACCTCGACGCCGAATTGCGTGAGCCCGCCATGCACGCTGGGCTCGGTCTGGATGTCGCCCAGCTCGTTGGGGCGATAGTGCGTAAGCTGCAGATGGCGCAGCGCCCAGCGCTGGTAGGCCTCGTCGAGGCGCTCGATCCGGCCCTCGAGGAAGTCGGCGCCTTCCGAGGAGACGATGATCGACGGCCGAGCCGAGCGCGCCCCGTTGAGATCCGCCGCCGTCCTGAGGAGCGGCAACTGCTGCTCACCCGCCAGCCTGTGAACCAGCTCGAACGATCGCCGGGTATGATCGTAGAGCTCCCCTGGCTTGGGATCGCGCCCCGGCCGCAAACGGCCGTCGACGGTCCTGATGATCGGCGAATCGGCGACGACGGCGAGGCAGATCGCCGACACGCCGCCTTGTCGCATGGGCTCGGCCACCGCCGCGAACGGGCCACGGCCGAAGCTCATCGGAATCAGGTTGCCGGCGTGGCTGTGGATGTCGACCGCCGTGCCGTCGACCTGCGCCATCGCCGGCACCACCGGCAGGCAGAAGAGCGGGCTCGCCGCCATCAGGGCACGGCGCGTGACACCGCGTTTGGCCTCGGCGCCATGGAGCTGGTAGCGCCAGCCATCGGCGTCCAACGCGATCCGCCAGGTTCCGGTGAGGCGCAACGGGCCGGGGCCAAGTTTCATCGGCTGGTCGGCGAAGACCTCGACCACGGCCAGCCGGTTGGCCGGCACGCAGCCCTGGCAGCAACCAGGCTCGGCCATCAGCAGGAAATAATCGGCGGTCGATGTCGGCAACGCCGTCAGCGGAAAGCCCGCGAGCTCGACGGGCTTGCCATCGGCGCGATCCGCGCGAGGGCTTCCAAGATCGCGCCAGTGTAGTCTCATCTCAGTCTCGTCGCTGGGGGCGCGCCACTCCAGTGGCGCGATCTTCGTCGTTGAAGCAAAGACGCGTCACTGGAGTGACGCGCCCCCAGCGAACTAAAGCTTGGGTGGCGGATAATACGGCCGGTCGCCCAGCGCTTGCACGCGTTTCCAGAAGTCGGGACCCGAGGCCTTGCCGACCTCGTCGAGATCAGCGGCCTGGCGCCACATGCTCCAGGAGTCGGGGTGAAGTGCACTCGCTGTGTTCATCTGCCGATCGCCTTCGACGATGTCGCCATGAGCGCGCAGCCATACTCCCAGTCTGAATCGGGCATGCGCCTCGGCGATCTCCTTGGTCACCTTGGGCAGCCCGGCGCGGGCGTCGTCGGCCGGCAGGGCATATCTGCCGGTATTCACCCAGGCGCGTACCGCATCGAGATAAGCTTGGCGGGCGGCCAGCCGCTCCGCCTGGTCCTCGGGCGACATGGTGCGGGTCTTGAGGTCCATGCGCCGGAAATGGTCGGTCGAGCCCGCGGTCTCGGGCGGCCGCACGATGCGGCCCTGCTCGTCGATCCAGATCGCCTGCGGCACGTTGACGAGGTTGTAGAGATCGCTCAAGCGATGATCGGTGTCGATCAGCTGCCAATAGCTGGACTTCGCCTGTTCGATCCACGGCCGGGCATGCTCGGCGCCGCGGCTTTCCTCCGCCACGGCCACCACCATGAAACCCTTGTCCTTCAGCTCATCGTAGAGGGTCTGCCACACGGGCAAGTCGAAGCGGCAGCCTCACCAACTGGCCCATGTAGCGAGGAAGACCTTCTTGCCGCGCAGCGCCGATAGCGTGCGCGGCTTGCCGTCGACGTCGGGCAGCGTGAAGTCCGGCGCCTCGAGCCCATCGAGGGCGGCGTTGCGCTCGTCAGCCGGAACGCCCAGCGCCCAGACCTCGCCGTTCTCGGCGCCGACCACGGGCCCGCCGAGCTTGATCCAGAAGGCCGCGACATCGACCTCCTTGCCCTTCACGGCGGCGGCCGGCAGCGGGACGCAGCGCTCGGCCAGACACATGCCTTCGGGCTTCAGCGTCCAGCCCGTGACCTTGGCGGCATCGCCGGCGCTCATCCAGAGGCCGTCATGCGTCGAAACCTTGTGCTCGCCCGTTGGCGCGAGAATGATGGTCATGGGTTCCTCCGTTACTTGGGAACGGAGATCGTCACTTCCTTGGAAGTGATGAACTCCAGCAGCACGGGTACGCCCTTCTTGGTCTGCTCGATACCACGCTTGATCGCCGGGATGATGTCCTCGGGCTTGGTGACGCGCTCGCCGTAGCCGCCGAAGGCGCGCGCCATGGCGGCATAGTCGCCCGAGATGTCGGTCGAGCGGTACTTCTCGGTCGAGACCTTCATGATGTGCAATTCGATTGCCATCGAGAAGTTGTTGAGCAGCACCGACATGATGGGGATGCGCTCGCGCACCGCCGTCTCGAAATCCATGCCGGTGAAGCCGATGGCGGCGTCGCCCCAGACGTTGATGCAGAGCTTGTCCGGCATGGCGAGCTTGGCGCCCATGGCGAGGCCGAGGCCATAGCCCAGCTGCGTGGTCTTGCCCCAGCCGATGTAGGTGTGCGGTGCCGTGTTCTTCCAGAACGGCGAGAGCTGGTCGCGCGGGCTGCCGGCATCGTGGGTGATGATGGTGTTGGCCATGTCGACCGTGTGCTGCAGGTCCCACAGCACGCGATAGGGATTGAGCGGTGCCTCGTTGTTGGTGAGCTTGGGCATCCACTCCTTCAGCCACTCGTCGGCGACCGACTTGATCTCGGCCGCGACGGCGGAGGCGTCGCGCTTCGTCGCCCCGGCGGCCTTGGCCGCCGCGATCAGCGCGGCCAGCGTCAGCTTGGCATCGCCGACCAGGCCGTACTTCACCGGCACATCCTTGTTGATGTGCGCGGGATCGAGCGTGGCATGGATGATCGTCTTGCCCTTCGGCATGGAGATGCCGAAGTTGGTCTCGGTGAACGAGCAGCCGATGCCCAGGATGACGTCGGACTGATCGAGGAACTGGCGCACCGCCTTCGGATAGGCGCGACCGCCCGAGCCCAGCGCCAGCGGATGGGTCTCGTCGAAGCAGCTCTTGCCCTCGAGGCTGGTGCAGACCGGGATGGCCAGAAGCTCGGCCAGCTCCTTCAGCTCGCCATAGGCTTCGGCCCAGTGCACGCCCTGCCCGGCATAGATGACGGGGCGCTTGGCGGCCATCAGCACCTTGGCGGCCTCGGCCACCTGGCCGGCATCGGGGCCGTACTTGGTGACGACGACGGGCTCGTAGTCCAGCGGATCGGGCGCGTCCTCGGCATAGGCGTCGGCCGGCAATTCGACGATCACCGGCGCGCCGCGGCCGTTGCGCAGCATGTTGAACGCCCGGCGCATGATGTTGACGATTTCGCGGCCGTTGGTGATCGGCTCGGCGTGCTTGGCGACATGCGCCATGGCCAAGGTCGAGTTGAAGTTGGGCGGCACGTGGGCGATCCGGCGCGGATAGCCCTGCGGGATCACCAGCAGCGGCACCGACTCGCCAAACGCCTGGGCGACGCCACCATAGGCGTTCTCCGAACCCGGGCCGCTCTGCATGCAGAACACGCCCATCTTGCGGCCCTTGGTGAGCCGAGACATGGCGTCGGCCATATGCAGGCCGATACGTTCCTGACGGACGATAATGGGGCGGATGTCGACCGCGGCGCAGGCCTCGATCAGATGATTGACCGGATAGGCGAAGAGGTATTCGACGCCCTCCTTCTTGAGAATGTCGGCGATCGCTGGCCCGGTCTTCATCGGCGTTTCCCCTAGGCTATTTGTTCAGCTCCTTCATAGCACTGTCGAGGCCGCCCAGGGTCAGCGGAAACATGCGATTCGAGCTGAGCTGCTGCAGCAATTGGATGGAGGGTGTGTAGCTCCAGTGCCGCTCAGGCACCGGGTTCAGCCACACCATGCTGCGGTAGGTGTCGGCCATGCGCTGGATCCAGACCTGGCCCGCCTCCTCGTTCCAGTGCTCGACCGAGCCGCCGGGATAGGCGATCTCGTAGGGGCTCATCGAGGCGTCGCCGACAAAGATGATCTTGTAGTCGGGCGGGAAGGTGTGGAGCAGCTGCTGCGTCTGGTAGGTGTCGACATGGCGGCGGCGATTGTCCTTCCACAGCTTCTCGTAGAGGCAGTTGTGGAAGTAGAAGAATTCGAGGTGCTTGAACTCCGAGCGCGCCGCCGAGAACAGCTCCTCGCAGACGCGGATATGGGCGTCCATCGAGCCGCCGATGTCGAACAGCAGCAAGAGCTTCACCTTGTTGCGCCGCTCGGGGATCATCTTGATGTCGAGATAGCCCGCGTTGCGCGCCGTCGAGCGGATGGTGTCGGGCATGTCGAGCTCGACCTCGGCGCCCTCGCGCGCGAACTTGCGCAGGCGGCGCAGCGCCAGCTTGATGTTGCGCGTGCCGATCTCGACGGTGTCGTCGAGGTTCTTGTACTCGCGCTTGTCCCACACCTTGACGGCACGGCCCTCGCGATTCTTGTCCTGGCCGATGCGCACGCCCTCGGGATTGAAGCCGTAGGCGCCGAACGGCGAGGTGCCGGCCGTGCCGATCCACTTGCTGCCGCCCTGGTGGCGCTTCTGCTGCTCTTCCAGACGCTTCTTCAGCGTCTCCATCAGCTTCTCCCAACCGCCCATCGCCTCGATCTGGGCCTTCTCCTCGTCGGTCAGAAGCTTCTCGGCGAGCTTGCGCAGCCATTCCTCGGGGATCTCGGCAGCGACGCCCTCGGCAGGCAGCGCTTCCAGTCCCTTGAAGACGTGGCCGAACACGCGGTCGAACTTGTCGAGGTTGCGCTCGTCCTTCACCAGCACCGAGCGCGACAGGTAGTAGAAGTCGTCGACCTTGTAGTCGGAGACGCCCTTCTCCATGGCCTCCATCAGCGCCAGATACTCCTTGATGGAGACCGGCACCTTGGCCTGACGCAGTTCAAGGAAGAAGTTGGTGAACATCGCGTTCTCCGCGGTTCAATGACTACTGGCGCTGCTCCCGGCGGGCCATGAAGGCCAGGCGCTCGAAAAGATGCACGTCCTGCTCGTTCTTGAGCAGCGCGCCATGGAGCGGCGGGATGAGCTGCTTGGAATCCTTCGACCGCAGCGCGTCGGGCGGCATGTCCTCGACCATCAGGAGCTTCAGCCAGTCGAGCAGCTCGGACGTCGAGGGCTTCTTCTTCAGGCCCGGCACGTCGCGGATGTCGTAGAAGATGTTCAGCGCCTCGCGCAGCAGGTTGCGCTGCAGGTCGGGGAAGTGGACGTCCACGATCTGGGTCATGATCTCGCGATCGGGGAAGCGGATGTAGTGGAAGAAGCAGCGGCGCAGGAAGGCGTCGGGCAGTTCCTTCTCATTGTTCGAGGTGATCATCACGACCGGCCGCTGCGAGGCCTTCACGACTTCCTGCGTCTCGTAGACATAGAACTCCATGCGATCGAGCTCGAGCAGCAGGTCGTTGGGGAATTCGATGTCGGCCTTGTCGATCTCGTCGATCAGCAGGACCGGCCGCTGATCGGCGGTGAAGGCGTCCCACAGCTTGCCGCGCTTGATGTAGTTGCGGATGTCCTTGACCCGCTCGTCGCCCAGCTGGCTGTCGCGCAGGCGCGAGACGGCGTCGTACTCGTAGAGGCCCTGCTGGGCCTTGGTGGTCGACTTGATGTGCCACTCGATCAGCGGCGCGCCGATCGCCTTGGACACCTCATGCGCCAGCACGGTCTTGCCGGTGCCGGGCTCGCCTTTGACGAGCAGCGGGCGCTCCAGCACGATGGCGGCGTTGACGGCCACCTTGAGGTCTGCGGTGGCGACATAGCTTTGGGTGCCGGTGAAACGCGCCATTCGCTCGTCCTTATCTGCGCCGCGATCGTTAAGTCCTTTGACGGCCGCTTGGCCACCTAGGCTGCGCCGCCCCTTTTCCCGAGATCGGCGAGCGTTGAGAGGATAATATGTCAGAGGACAGCTACCACAAGGACCGGCTCGGCAACCGCAAGCTCCATCCCGAAACCCTGATGGTCGGCTACGGCTACGATCCGGCGCTGTCCGAGGGCGCCGTGAAGCCGCCCGTGTTCCTCACCTCCACC
>DATGZZ010000320.1:0-7957 GCA_035296945.1 Reyranella sp. | reverse complement strand
TGTATCCTCCCCCGCAAGCGGGGGAGGAAAAGAGACAAGGCGGTCGATCAAACCTGCTCCAATTCGATCAGCGTGCCCGTGAAATCCTTGGGATGCAGGAACAGCACAGGCTTGTCGTGCGCGCCGATCTTGGGCTCGCCGTCGCCCAGCACGCGCGCGCCCTGGGCCTTGAGCTTGTCGCGGGCGGCATAGATGTCCTCGACCTCGTAGCAGACGTGGTGAATGCCGCCGTCGGCATTGCGCGCCAGGAAGTTGGCGATGGGCGACTTCTCGCCCAGGGGATGCAGCAGCTCGATCTTGGTGTTGGGCAGCTCGACGAACACCACGGTGACGCCGTGGGCCGGCTGCGCCTTGGGCGCGCTCACCTTGGCGCCCATCACGGTGCGATAGAGCTCGGCAGCCTTGGCGAGGTCCGGCACGGCGATGGCGATGTGGTTCAGACGTCCGATCATCAGGCTCTCCAAGCCTTTAGATGCGGATGATGTGCACGTCCGTCAACGGCTTCTTGCCGAGGTGCGCGCGCACGACGCGCCGCACGGCCTGACGCGCCGCCTCCTCGATGCGCCCGTCGTCACGCCGCTCGGCGGCACTCAGGTCGGCCAGCATCTCGTTCAGCCCGGCCGTGATGGCCTCGCCCAGCGCACCATCGCCGTCGTCGATGCCGCGCAGCGAGACCTTGGGCGGCGCCATGGCCCGGCCGCCCTTGTCGATCACCAGGGTGGCGGCCGCCGCCCCGTTCCACAGAAGCTTGCGCCGCTCGCGCAGCGATTCGCCATCGAGCGCCACCAGCCCGTCGCCGTCACGCGCCAGCCGGCCGGCATGGACGTGGTCGATGATCTCCGCCGGACCGGGTGCCAGCCGCACCAGGCTGCCGTTGGGGGCCACGACAGTTTCCGGTACCTGGCAGGCCCGCGCGAGTGCCGCATGCTCGACCATGTGGCGGACCTCACCATGCACCGGCAGGGCGATCTGCGGGCGGATCCATTGGTAGACCCGCACCAGCTCGTCGCGTGCCGGATGGCCGGAGACGTGGATATTGGCCTCGCTGTCGGTGATGACCTCGACACCGCGCCCCAGCAGGGCGTTGTGCAGGCGCCCGACCGACCGTTCGTTGCCCGGGATCACACGCGACGAGAAGATCGCCGTGTCGCCCTCCTCCAGCACCAGGTCGCGATGCTCGCCGTTGGCCAGCTTGGCCATCGAGGCGCGCGGCTCGCCCTGGCTGCCGGTGCAGATGAACAGCACCTTGTCGCGCGGCAGGTAGCCCGCCTGCTGCTCGGGGATGCAGGGCGGAAAGTCGAGCAGGTAGCCACACTCCTGGGCCGCCTCGACCATGCGCTGCAGGGCGCGGCCCGACAGCACGGGATGGCGCCCGGCCGCGACCGCCGCCAGCGCCACGCTCTCGACGCGGGCGAGGTTGGAGGCAAAGCAGGTGACGGCGACGCGGCACTTGGCAGTCTTCACCAGCTTCTCGAGGTTGGCGCGCACGGTCGACTCGGAGCCCGCCTCGCCTTCGACGAAGACGTTGGTGCTGTCGCACACCATGGCGAGCGCGCCTTCCTCGCCGATCCGCCGCAGCGTCGCCTCATCCGTCACTTCGCCAAGCAGCGGTTCGGCATCGATCTTCCAGTCGCCGGTGTGGAACACCGTGCCGAGCTTGGTGCGGATCGCCAGCGCATTGGGCTCGAGGATCGAGTGCGTCATGGTGATCAGCTCGAGCTCGAACGGCGGCAGGCTGAACTTGCCGCCGAGCGGGATCTCGGTGACCGGCACCTCATCGACGAGGCCAGCTTCGATCAGCTTGCGGCGCAGCACCGAGCCCGCGAAGGGCGTGGCAAAAACCGGGGCCTTGAGCCGCGGCCAGAGGTCAGCGACGGCGCCGAGATGATCCTCGTGGGCGTGGGTCAGCACGATGCCTATAAGGTCGGCGCGGCGTTCCTCGATGAAGGCCGGATCGGGCATCACGACCTCGACGCCGGGCATGGTGTCGTCGGCGAAGCCGATGCCGAGGTCGATCATCAACCACTTGCCGGCATGGCCGTAGAGATTGAGATTCATGCCGATCTCGCCCGCGCCGCCCAGCGCGAGGAACAGGAGCTCGTCGTTGCCGGGAACGGTCATGCCGCCTTCTTGCTGCGCTTCCAGATCTCGATCAGCCCGCGCGCGGTGATGTCGGTGGCGACCTGGTCGATCACCGGGATATAGCCGTCGAATACCGGGGCGAGACCGCCAGTCGAGACCACCTTCATGGGCTTGCCGAACTCGGCCCTGATGCGCGTGACGATGCCTTCGATCAGGCCGACATAGCCCCAGAACACGCCGGTATGCATGCAGGCGACCGTCGTCGTGCCGATCACCTTCTCGGGCTTCTCGACGATGATGCGCGGCAGCAGGGCCGCGGCATTCACCAAGGCCTCGATGCTGAGATTGGGGCCGGGTGCGATGGCGCCGCCGCAGTAGCTGCCCTCCTCGTCGACGACATCGAAGTTGGTGGCCGTGCCGAAGTCGACGACGATCACCGGCGTTCGGGGGAACATCAGGCTCGCGCCGACCGTGTTGCAGATGCGGTCGGCGCCGGCGCCGACGCCCTTTATCTTGATGCCGTGGACGACGTTGGGCTCGCCGATGAACAGCGGCTCGCAATTGAGATAGCGCGTGCAGAGGCGGCGCAGGTTGAAGTTGGCCTGCGGCACGACGCTGCCGATGATGGCATCGGTGACCGACTTGGGGTCGATGCCTTCCATACGCATGAGCTCGTACAGCCAGACGGCGTGCTCGTCGGCCGTGCGCATGGCCGAGGTGTGCTGGCGCCATTCGCCGACGATGCGGTCGCCGTCGACCACGCCGAACTTGATGTTCGTGTTGTTGCAGTTGATGGCAAGCAGCATGCCGTCCTCCTACTCAACTCAGGCCGCGCGGCCCAACAACTCGCCCGACACGATCCGCCGCGGGCCGGACGCCGTCTCCAGCAGCAAGGCGCCCTCGTGGTCGACGCCGCCAAAGCGGCCGCGCACCAGCTCGTCGCCCAGCTTCACGTCCACCTCGCCGCCCAGCGGGCCGGCCTTGGCCAACCAATGGGTGCGCACCACCTCGAAGCCCTCGCGCCGCCATTCGGCCAGGCGCTGGGCGAGTGCCGCAATGAACATCTCGAGTGCCGTCTCGACGGAGCCACCCAAGGCCGCGCCGGGATAACGCATCTCGGGCAGTTGGGGCGCGAAGCCGACATTGATGCCGATGCCGGCAATGACATGCTGCACGGCGCCGGTCTGGGCAATGGCACTTTCGAGCAGGATGCCGGCGACCTTGCCGCCGTCGACCAGCACGTCGTTGGGCCATTTCACGCGAACCACCCGATCGGGCGGCACGATATCGGCCACGGCCAGGGCCGAGACGAACCCAAGCTCGGCGGCGCGGGCCGCCGGGCAGTCGGGCCGCAGGATGGTCGACGTGTAGAGGTTGCCCACGGGCGATGCCCAGGCGCGGCCACGGCGGCCCCTGCCCCCGGTCTGCTCGCGCGCCCACACGACGGTGCCTTCGGGGGCGCCGGCGTCGGCCAGGCGCGCGGCCTCGTCGTTGGTGCTGCCGACGCTCTGGAGCGCGACCAGCCGCCACCCGTCCGGCAGGACGGGTGCGGAACTCACGGGAAAAGGCCTTTGGCGGCGGCGGCGGCGACGACGCTGAGCGGCTGCGGTGCCAGCGAGAACACCGCGACGAGGATGGCGGCGGCAAAGGCCACGACGCGGTTGACGCCGAAGACCGGCTGGTCGAGCGCCTCGCCCGGCTCGTCGAAGTACATCACCTTGACGATGCGCAGGTAGTAGTAGGACGCCACGACCGAGGCCAGGACGCCCAGCACGGCGGGCCAGTAGAGCTTCGCCTCCACAGCGGCCATGAAGATGTAGAGCTTGCCCCAGAAGCCCGCGAGCGGCGGGATGCCGGCCAGGGAGAACATGAACAGCAGCAGCGCGAAGGCCATCATCGGGTGGGTGCGCCCCAGGCCGGCCAGATCGTTCACGCCCTCCACCATGACGCCGCGGCGCTTCATCAGCAGGATGGTGGCGAACACGCCCAAGGTCATGACCAGGTAGATGGCCAGGTAGAAGACCACGGCCTGGATGCCCTTCTCGCTGCCGGCGGCGAGGCCGAGCAGGATGTAGCCGACGTTGCCGATCGACGAGTAGGCCATCAGGCGCTTGATGTTCTGCTGGCGCAGCGCGGCAAAGGCGCCGAGCGCCATCGACAGCACCGAGGCCACGACGATGATCTGCTGCCACTGCGCGAACAGAGGCTTGAACGGCCCCATCAGGACCGAGACCAGCAGCGACACGGCGGCGATCTTGGGGGCGACGGCGAACAGCGCCGTCACCGGCGTCGGCGCGCCCTCGTAGACGTCGGGCGTCCACATGTGGAAGGGCACGGCCGAGACCTTGAAGGCAAGACCGGCGACGACGAAGACCAGGCCGATCACCGTGCCGATCTCCGCGCCCCTTCCGTCGATCAGGGCCTTGGAGATCTCGACGAACGCGGTGCCGCCGCAGAAGCCGTAGATCAGCGAGGAGCCGAACAGCAGCATGCCCGAGGCGACCGAGCCCAGGACGAAGTACTTCACGCCGGCCTCGGTCGAGCGCACGCTGTCGCGCTGGAAGGCGGCGACCACGTAGAGCGCCAGCGACTGCAGCTCGAGGCCGACATAGAGCGCCATCAGGTCGTTGGCCGAGATCATCAGCATCATGCCCAGCGTGGCCAGCGCCACCAGCAGCGGATACTCGAAGCGCCAGGATTTGACGTCCTCGAAGTAGGTCCGCGACATCAGGACGGTGATGGCGGCGCCGACCAGCACCAGCGCCTTCATGGTCGTGGTCAGCCGATCGACGATGAACAGCGAGGCGAAGGCGGTGCCTTCGCGATAGGGCATGAACAGCAGGACGGCGGTGACCAGCAGCGCGAGCGACGTCGAGACCGACACGAAGGCGGTCGACGTCTCACCGCGCACCACGCCGTAGATCAGCAGCAAGGCGGTGACGGCGGCGAGGAAAAGCTCCGGCCGGGCCAGTGTCCAGGATTCGAGACCGACAACCATGTTCGTCACTCCCGGGTCACGGCAACGCCGCCGTGCGGGCGAGCTTGATGGCTGCCTGGTAGTCGCCGACCAGCTTGTCGACCGAGGCTGCCATGGGATCGAGGAAGGAGGCGGGATAGACGCCCATCCAGAGGCTCAGCAGCACCAGCGGCAGGAACACCGCGATCTCGCGGCGGTTCATGTCTAAAATGCCCTTGAGCGAGTCCTTGGTGAGTTCGCCGAACACGACCTTACGGTAGAGCCAGAGGGCGTAGGCCGCGCCCAGGATCAGGCCGGTCGCCGCGAGCGTCGCCACCCAGGTGTTGGCCTTGAAGGCGCCCAGCAGCACCAGGAACTCGCCGACGAAGCCCGACAGGCCCGGCAGGCCGACGCTCGCCAGGGTGAAGAACAGGAAGGTGAAGGCGTAGCGCGGCATGCGATGGACCAGGCCGCCGTAGGCCGCGATCTCACGGGTGTGCATGCGGTCGTAGACCACGCCGACGCAGAGGAAGAGCGCGGCCGAGACGATGCCGTGGCTCAGCATCTGGAACAGCGAGCCGTGCACGCCCTGGACGTTCAGCACGAAGGCGCCGATCGTCACGAAGCCCATGTGGGCGACCGACGAATAGGCGATCAGCTTCTTCATGTCCTCCTGCACCAGCGCAACCAGCGAGGTGTAGATCACCGCGACAATGGAGAGGCCGAAGATCAGCGGCGCGAAGTACTGCGTCGCCTCGGGCAGCAGCGGAATGGAGAGCCTGAGGAAGCCGTAACCGCCCATCTTCAGCAGCACGCCGGCCAGGATCACCGAGCCCGCCGTCGGCGCCTCGACGTGGGCGTCGGGCAGCCAGGTATGGACCGGCCACATCGGCACCTTGACGGCGAACGAGGCGAAGAAGGCGAGCCACAGGTAGCACTGCCAGATAAACGGCAATTGCAGGCGCTCCATCGCGACGATCAGGTCGGTGGTGCCGAGCTGCCAGTAGATGGCGATGATCGCCAGCAGCATCAGGACGGAGCCGAGCAGCGTGTAGAGGAAGAACTTGAAGGCGGCATAGACGCGCCGCGGGCCGCCCCAGACGCCGATGATCAGGAACATCGGGATCAGCACGCCCTCGAAGAAGACATAGAACAGCGCGAGGTCGAGCGCGCAGAACATGCCGACCATGAAGGTCTCGAGGACCAGGAAGGCGACCATGTACTCCTTGACGCGGACATGGACCGATTCCCAGCTCGCCAGGATGCAGATCGGCGTCAGCAGGGTCGCCAGCAGGACGAAGAACAGCGAGATGCCGTCGATGCCCATGTGGTAGCCGATGCCGAGCGCCGGCACCCAGTCCATCTTCTCCTCGAACTGGAAGCCCGCCTTGGTGGCGTCGAAGCGCGCCCACAGCAGCAGCGAGATCAGGAAGGTGACGCCCGAGGTGACGAGGGCAATGCTGCGGCAGTTGCGCTCCACCGCCTCCTTCGGCCCGTTGACGATCAGGCAGAAGAACGCGCCCACCAAGGGCAGGAAGGTGACCAGCGACAGGATGGGCCAGCTCGTCATCGTCCTACCTCACGAACATGAAGTAGGTGACGAGGGCGGCCACGCCGACCAGCATCACGAAGGCATAGTGGTAGAGGTAGCCGGACTGGAAGCGCATCAGCACGCCCGCCATGTCCTGGGCGCGTGCCGCGATATTGTCGGCGCCGAGACCATCGATGGTGGCGCCGTCGCCCTTCTTCCAGAAGAAGCGGCCGATCCGGAGCGCCGGCTGGACGATGGTCGCGTCGTAGAGCTCGTCGAAGTACCACTTGTTGTAGAACAGCGCGTGGATGCCCGGGAAGGCCTTCACGGTGGCAGCCGGCAGCCACGGCATGGCTACGTAGTACATATAGCTCACCGCAATGCCGGAGAGCGCGAAGACCAGGGGCGCCAGGGTCACCCACAGCGGCACTTCGTGAGCGTGATGCAACACCTCCCCGGTCGACTTCACGGCAATCGACGTCGTCCCCCAGAAATGCGTCCAGTCGTGGCCGACGAACCAGTCGTAGGCAATGAAGCCCGACAGGAGCGCACCGGCACCCAGCACATAGAGCGGAATCAGCACGACGGCGGGCGATTCGTGGGCGTGGTCCCAGGTGTGATGATCGCCGCGATACTTGCCGTAGAAGGTCATGAACATCAGGCGGGTCGAGTAGAACGCCGTCAGGCCGGCCGCGATCGTGCCCAGCCAGAAGGCGATCAGGCCCACCGTGGTGTGCACGCCGTAGGCCGATTCGAGCATGATGTCCTTGGAGTAGAAGCCCGCGAAGCCGATGCCGTTGCCCAACAGGAACGGCACGCCGATGCCCGACAAGGCCAGGGTGCCGACCCACATGAGGTAGAAGGTCTGCGGCGTCTTCTCCCTGACGCCGCCCATCTTGCGCATGTCCTGCTCGTGGTGCAGGGCCATGATGACCGAGCCCGACCCCAGGAACAGCAGCGCCTTGAAGAAGGCGTGGGTCGTCAGGTGAAACATCGCCGCCGAATAGGAGCCGACGCCGGCGGCGAAGAACATGTAGCCGAGCTGGCTGCAGGTCGAGTAGGCGACCACCCGCTTGATGTCGAACTGGGTGAGGCCGATCGTGGCTGCGAAGAACGCCGTTGCGGCACCGATCAGGGTAACGACCATCGAGGCGGTCGGCGCCAGCTCGAACAGCGGCGAGAGCCGGCAGACCATGAAGACGCCGGCCGTCACCATCGTGGCGGCATGGATCAGGGCGGAGACCGGCGTCGGGCCTTCCATGGCGTCCGGCAGCCAGGTGTGCAGCGGCACCTGGGCCGACTTGCCCATGGCGCCCATGAAGAGCAGCAGGCAGACTACCGTGAGCGCCGTCCCGGCCTGCCAGGTCTCGCCGAACATGGAGAGCGTC
>DATGZZ010000319.1:0-5018 GCA_035296945.1 Reyranella sp. | reverse complement strand
TCGGTGACGCCCGACATGATCGACGACTTCGTCGCCGGCGTGCTGAAGCGGGCGCTGCCGGAGCTCGTCGAGCATCTGCGCGGCACGCTGCCCTTCGGCTCGGAAGAGGTGCTGTCGGACGACGAGCTGTCGCGCCGAGCGCGCAGCATCACCGCCGAGTTCGCCGCCACCTTGCCGGAGATCCGCGGCCTGCTGGTAAGCGACCTCCGCGCCGCCTATGCCGGCGATCCCGCCGCGACCGGCTACTCCGAGATCCTGCTGGTCTATCCCGGGATGACGGCGATCATCCACCATCGGCTGGCGCATGCGCTGCACCAGCTCGGCGCCCGTTTCCTCGCGCGCTCCATCAGCGAGATCGCCCATTCGCTCACCGGCATCGATATCCATCCGGGGGCGCAGATCGGCGGCAGCTTCTTCATCGACCACGGTACCGGCGTCGTCGTCGGCGAGACCGGCGTGATCGGCGAGCGGGTGCGCCTGTACCAAGCCGTGACGCTCGGCGCGCGCAGCTTCCCCGCCGACGAGACGGGCAGGCTGATCAAGGGGCGGTTGCGCCATCCCATCGTCGAGGACGACGTCGTGATCTATGCCGGCGCCACCGTGCTCGGCCGCATCACCGTGGGACGCGGCTCGACGATCGGCGGCGGCGTGTGGCTCACCCACAGCGTGCCGCCCAACAGCTACATCACGCAGGCGCAAGCGCGCAGCAACGAGCCCGACCGCCAGGGCTGATTGCGGGCGCGGTGGGCACGCTGTTCTGACGACGACCGGGCAGGGGTCATCTTGGCCTCGGCCCCGGTATCGTCTATTGCTCCGGCATGACCCTCGCCAACCGCCCGGCGTTGTCCGTGGTGGCCCCTTGCTACAACGAGCAGGACGTCCTGCCGGAGTTCCTGCGCCGCGTCGGCGCGGTGCTGGATGGCGTCGGTGGGACGAGCGAGATCGTCGTGGTCGACGACGGCTCGCGCGATCGCACCTGGGAGATCATGACCGAGGCGGCGGCGCGCGATCCGCGCATCGTCGCGGTGCGGCTGATGCGCAACCACGGCCATCAGCTCGCGCTCACCGCCGGCCTCAGCATATGCCGCGGCGAGCGCATCCTGATCATCGATGCCGACCTCCAGGATCCGCCCGAGCTGCTGCCCGACATGATGGCGTTAATGGATCAGGGAGCCGACGTGGTCTACGGCCAGCGCCGCCAGCGCGCCGGCGAGAGCCTGTTCAAGCGCGCCACCGCCGCCGCCTTCTACCGCCTGATCGGCCGCCTGACCGACGTCGAGATCCCGCTCGATGCCGGCGACTTCCGGCTGATCACGCGCCGCGTGCTCGATCTGTTGACCGCCATGCCCGAGCGCCATCGCTTCGTGCGCGGCATGGTCGCCTGGATCGGCGGCAAGCAGGTGCCGCTGCCCTACGACCGCAAGGCGCGGGTGGCGGGCGAGAGCAAGTATCCGCTGTCCAAGATGGTGCGCTTCGCCGCCGACGCCATCACCGCCTTTTCGGTCGTGCCGCTGATGGCGTCGATGACGATCGGCTGGGTGATGGCCCTGATCGGCTTCGCCTTCTTCGTCTATTCCATCGTCGGCTGGACGTTCGGCCATACGCTGCCCGGCTGGACGTCGCTGATGGCCGCCGTCGGCCTTTTGGGCGGCATGCAGTTCCTGATGCTGGGCATCATCGGCGCCTATCTCGGCAGGCTCTATGACCAGAGCAAGGGCCGGCCGCTTTTCATGATCCGCGACATCGTCGGTGGGCCGAAATGAAGCCGGCCGAGTTCGATCGACATGCCGCTGCTTACGATGGCGGCCTCGACAATCCCATCAAGCGCATGATGGGCGAGTCGGCCGACCAGTTCATCGCGGTGAAAGCGCGCTGGCTGCTGCGCCGCGAGCCCAGGCTGAAGAGCGGCGGACTGGCCATGCTCGACTATGGCTGTGGCGCCGGCGACCTCATGCGCGTTGCCGCGGAGCTTGGCGCACGAGCCGACTTCACCGGTTGCGACGTGTCGAGCGGCATGCTGGACGAGGTCGGCAAGCGCTGGCCGGCATCGCTCGGCCCGGCGCCGGCGCTGGCGGCGCAGGACGGGGCTAAAACGCCGTTCGCCGACCGGCAGTTCGACATCGTCACCATCAGCGCCGTGCTGCATCACGTGCCGGTCGAGGAGCGCCAGGCGGTCTATCGCGAGCTTGGCCGCGTGCTGAAGCCAGGTGGCCGCCTCTATGTCTTCGAGCACAATCCGCGCAACCCGCTGGTGCGCTACGTCATCGCGCGTACGCCGATCGACGAGAACGCCATCCTGCTCGACGCGCGCGAGGTGCGGCACGGGCTGCTCGACACGGCGCGCTACGAGCTCGAGACCGACTATCTGATGTTCATGCCACCCGGCCTCGCCTTCCTGCGGGCCATCGACCGCACACTGGCGTGGCTGCCTCTGGGGGCGCAATATGTCGTGGCGGCGCGCAAAGGCGCCTGAAGGAGAGACGGGATGGACAGACAGACCTTCGAGGCCGAGCTGAAGCGCGACGGCTATGACATCCAGACCAACACCACGCCGGGCGTTAAGGTGAACCCCGAGCACAGCCATCCGTACGACGTGCGGGCGATGGTGGTGCAGGGCGCGCTCACCTTGTCGCGCGACGGCACCAGCCGGACCTATCGCGCCGGCGAGACCTTCACCATGCCCAAGGGCTGCCTGCACTCCGAGAGCTATGGACCGGAAGGCGCGGTGACCTTGTTCGGCCGGAAGATGTAACGCTGCTGCGCGACGACAAGAGCGTTGGCTGGCAGTTGCTGCTGGCCTTCGCGTTTTCCCTTGTGGTGCTCTGCGGCCTGATCGCCTGGCTGCAGAACGTCCACATCATCACCGCCAACGGCATGTACAAGAGCATCCAGGCCGAGCCCTGGATCGCCGACCCGTCGCGTGCCCGCCTCGATCCGTCGAACTACCTCTATTTCCCGCTCTACGGCGCGCTCTGCCGGCTGCTCGATTGGCTCGGCATCGACCGCGGCGTGCCGTGGCGGCAGTTCGCCTGGCTCAACGCCTTCTTTGCCAGCCTCGCCACCGTCATCGTCTACGCCTTCGTCCATCGCCTGACCGGCGGCGTCCGCGCCGCCGTACTGGCTGCCGCCTTCCATCTCGGCTGCGGCTTCGTCCTGCTGCTGTCGGTGATCAGCGAGGATATCATGCCGGGCTACACGCTGGTGCTGGGCGCGATGGCGCTGGCCGGCCTGTGGTTCGACCGGCCGACGCATCTGCGCGTGGCCCTGGTCGGCGCGCTGTTCACGGCAGGCTGGCTGATGGAATGGCGTCTGCTGTTCCCCGTGCTGCCCGCGCTCATCGTGGCGCTGGCCCTGTCGCCGGAACGGCTGCTGCGGCGCGCGGCGCTGATCGGCACGCTGCTGGCGTCGATCGTCGTCGTCGCCGGGCTCGTGCAGCTCTGGTCCGAACGATACCCGGGCGCCGTCGGCCTGCACGACATCCTGTGGACCGGCAAGGGCGTGGCCACCGGCTGGGCCGGCCTGTCGTGGGACAAGGCCTGGATGATGCTGTCGGGCGTGGGCAACTACTTCCTGATCGTCGGCGGCTGGGTCGATCCCCTGTCGGCCAAGCGCACCGCGGCGCCGCTGATCGCGTCGGTGGCGTTCCAGGCCGCGATCCTGATCGCCGCCGTCGTCGCGCTGTGGCCGCGCCGCGCCGAGCCGCGCCTGCGGGCGATCGCCATCGTCTTCCTCGGCACGCTGGGGGCGGGGCAGGTGCTCAATCTCTACGCGCAGCCGCAGGACCCGCAGATGCAGCTCAACGTCATGCCGTGGCTCGCGGTGGCGTGGGCGCTGCTGCTGGGCGCGTTGCTGCCGCGCTCGCGTAGGGTCGCCATCGCACTGGCGGTGGCATCGCTGCTGCCGTTCGTCTGGAATGTCGGCCAGCTCGCGCGCTTCCGCGGCGGCGACGAAGCGGCGCTCAAGGCCGTGGCGGCGCTGGAACAGCGCTTCCCGCCGGCCTCGACGGTGTGGGTCTATTGGGGCTTCGAGCCCATCACCATGTGGCAGTACGCGCTGTGGAGCCGTACCTGGGATTGGGACGGCAAGCCGTCGGATGCGACGTTCAAGTGGATCGCCATCGACGCCGGCGCCATCCGCCATCCCGACTGGACGGCCGCGCACAACGCCGAGGTCCTGAAGCGCGACATCGACCATGCCCTCGACCGCGGCTATCGCGTCGTCGTCTCCGACGTCTGGACCTGGAACGAGGCCGAGCTCACCGGCCAGCTCGGCGCCTTGTCTGCCGCCGAGCGCGCGCCGTCGATCTACAGGATGCTGCACGACAGCTATCGGGCCCGCCAGGTCTTCGCCGAACCGACAGCCGGCACTTTCTACGAATTGCGGCGGCGCTGACGCGCCCGGAGGAAAGCATGACGACCATCCGCGATGTCCTGAAGCGTGAGATCAGGGCCCTGGCGTTCGACCAGTACGGCACGATCGTCGACATGCAGAAGGGCCTCACCGAGGCGGCGACGCCTTTCCTCAAGGCCAAGGGCTGGGACGGCAAGCCGAACAGCTTCGTCACCTGGTGGCGGCGCACCCACTACGAGAACTCCATGATCGATGCGCTGTGCGACCGCGGCCACACGCCGTACCGTCAGATCGGCCATCGCGCTGTGTCCTTCGTCATGGATCGCTGCGGCATCGCCTACACCCAGGACGAGGTGAAGGCGCTGGTCGGCGAGATCGAGCGCCTGAAACCGTTTCCGGATGTGGTCGCGGCCCTCGGCCAGCTGCGATCGGCCGGCTACAAGCTTGCGATCCTGTCGAACGGCGATCGCGACATGCTGAAGGCGGCCGGCCCGCACATCGGCTTCGCCTTCGACCACGTCATCTCGGTGCAGGAAGCGGGCACCTTCAAGCCGCACTGGAAGACCTACGCCAAGGCGGAGGAGATCATCGGCGAGGACCGGTCGGGCATCCTGTTCGTCGCCAACCATGCCTTCGACTGCATCGGCGCGAAATCCTACGGCATGCGC
>DATGZZ010000318.1:0-5397 GCA_035296945.1 Reyranella sp. | reverse complement strand
GAAGTGCGTGGCAAGAACGGCCCATGTCCTGTCGCCGATCACGTGCCTGTCGACGAGGTCGTCGACTGCGGAGATCAAGGCCTGTTCATCCGGTGCCCAGCAGGCAGCATCGCCGTCTTCCGCCACCGT
The DNA here is from genome assembly GCA_035296945.1 of Reyranella sp. GTDB lineage: Bacteria > Pseudomonadota > Alphaproteobacteria > Reyranellales > Reyranellaceae > Reyranella. The sequence continues at coordinate 5,268 of DATGZZ010000318.1, read as the reverse complement.
CGCCGCGACGTGCTCGGGCGTGAAGCCAATCCGGCTGGCGAACAGGGCGATGTGCACGCCCCATTCGTACTCGCAGCCCAGCCGGGCGGTCGTGCGGTCGATCACGATTTCGCGCTGGCGCAGGCTGAGCGGGCCTTTGTCCAGGAGGCCGCCGGCGAACATCTTGGCAAAGACGCGCGGGCTTCGGGCCATGGTGCGGAACAGGACCAGCGGCGGCACGCCGGGCGGCATGATGCGCTCGAGCGCGGCGGCGATCTCAGGCTCATAGGGCGGTTCGGCGGGAGGGATGCGGGGCATGGGATGGGGCTCCAGTAATGCTGTCATCCCGAGCGCAGCGAGGGACCTTTCCTGTGGCCTCAAAGGTCCCTCGCTGCGCTCGGGATGACAATGTTGTTTGGTGCTACAATTCCTGTAGCGACAGTGCTACAGAAATTGTAGTAACGGAGTGTAATAGATGGTGAAGCGCGTCCGCGGCTCGCGCACGGGCCGGCCGATCATGGTGCTGCTCGACCTGCTGGGGCGGCGCTGGACCTTGCGCATCGTCTGGGAACTGCGCGAGGAGCCGCGGCGCTTTCGCGAGCTGCAGGACGCGATCGGCGCCAGTCCGACCATCGTCAACACGCGGCTGGCCGAGCTGCGCGAGGCCAAGCTCGTGCGGCTCGACGAGGAAGCGGGCTACCGCCTCACGGCGCTTGGCGAGGAGCTGCTGCGGCTGTTCCTGCCGCTGCACGTCTGGTCCGAGAAATGGGCGAAAGCTATCTGAACGGATTGTCCGCGCCGCGGCCGCGGCGGCGCGGCGGGAACTGCTCGGCGAGATAGTCCAGGATCTCGGCACGCTCGGCCGCCTTCACCGGCGGCATGCGATGCTTCTCCAGCATCAGGTCGAAGGTCGAATCCCAGAGATCGCGCGTCAGGCCCTGCGCCTTGATCAGCGCCACGCCGTGACAGGCGGTGCACGTGTAGAAGGTGACGTCGCGGCCCTTGCCGTCGGGCAGGTCCTCCGGCGTGTCGTTGTGCGGCGGCGGCTTGCCCTTGTCGGGATCGTGCTCGGGCGCCGCCACGGCCGCAGGCTTGGTCGGCGGAATGTAGGCCGGGCGGTTCGGGCGCAGTTCGCCTGCGCGGTCGAGGCCCAGCAGCACGAACGTCGCCGTCAGGGTGATGACGACGACGTGGGTGATGGTCAGTTCTTTCAAGATTCGACGAGGACGCGGATGCGGTTGATCGGGTTGGCGCCGTAGCCTTGCGGGTTCCAGTTGACTGCGGCGAAGGGCTGGGTGGCGCCGTTGCTGTCGGTCGCCCGGCAGCACACTTCGTAGTAGCCCGAGGTCGGCAGGTCGACCGAGGCAGTGAAGCGCTGCCAGGCGAATTTATTGGCGGGTGCATTGACCTTGGCGGGCTTCCAGGTCCGGCCATTGTCGATCGAGATGTCGACCGCCTTGATGTCCCAGTCGCTGGCCCAGGCGTGGCCGCGCAGGTCGAGCTTCCTGGTGCCGGCTGGGAGCCGCGCACCGTCAGCGGGGAAGGTGACGACCGAGCGCACCGGCATCGATTCCAGGATCGCCATGTCCTTCTCGTTGCCCTTGCTGCCCGGCACGATCGGCGTCTTCGGCACGCGGTAGGAGAAGCCGCCCATGCCCGGCCCGTCATGCTCCTTGTCGCGCACCCAGATGCGGTTGAGCCACTTGGTCGACAGCGAGCCCGCCCAGCCCGGCACGACCAGGCGCACCGGCGCGCCGTGGATCAGGGGCAGGTCCTGGCCGTTCAGCTTGAAGGCGATCAGCGTGTGCTCGTCCATCGCCTTCTTGATGGTCATGCCGCGCGAGATGGAGGGCTTGTCGGTCTCGCCGGCCAGAGTCGGGTCGGCGCCATAGTGGCCGGTATAGACCGCGCTCGACTTCAGCCCGGCCGCCTTCAGCACGTCGGCCAGCCGCACGCCGGTCCATTGCGGGCACCCCGCGCCGCCGTTGGTCCACTGATTGCCGCGCGCCTCGGGCTCGAAGAAGGAGCGGCCGTTGCCGCCGCATTCCAGCACGAGCTGGTAGGTGACGTTGGGGAAGCGGCTCATCAGGTCGCCCAGCGCGATGTCGAGGGGCGTGTTGACCTCGCCGTCGACCTTGATCTTCCACGCTTTGGGATCGCGTGTCGCTTCCGGCACCTGGCCGTTGTTGCGCACGAAGAGCTTGTCGGTGGGCGTGACGTCGTCGTCGAGCAACACGTTGGGCGTCTCGGCCACCAGCGGCCGGTCGCCCAGCACGGCGAGCTTGGCCTTGCCGTCCATCTCGAGGAGCTTGGGAGCCTTGGCCGGTGCGCCTGCCGGAGCGTTCTGGGCTGACGTGCCGCCAAGCGGCAAAGAAGCGGCAACAGTCGCCATTCCTACCCCCTTCAGCACATTACGTCGCGAAGCCATCCCGGTTCCCCCTCAGCAGCAAATTATTCTTCCGTGGGCGGAAGCTTAGCTCAGGCTTTCCGGCGCGTCAGCCAGGCCGAAAAAATTAACGCACAGGCGGCGATCACAACAATGATAGTGGCGAGCGCGTTGATCTGCGGGTCGACGCCCAGGCGCACGCTGGAATAGACGCGCATGGGCAGGGTCTCCGACTGCGCGCCGGCGACGAACTGCGTCAGGATCAAATCATCGAGAGAAAGGGTGAAGGCGAGCAGCCAGCCTGAGCCGACGGCGGGCGCGATTAGCGGCAGGGTGATGGTGCGGAAGGTGGTCCACGGCGTGGCGCCGAGATCCATCGCCGCCTCTTCGAGCGAGCGGTCGAAGTCGGCCAGCCGCGCCTGCACCACGACGGCCACGAAGGCGATCGAGAAGGTGATGTGGGCGATGGCGATAGTGAGGAAACCGCGGTTGGGCCAGCCCACGATCTGGTCGGCGCCGACGAACAGCAGCAGCATGGAGATGCCCATCACCACCTCGGGCATCACCATGGGCGCGATCACCAGGCTGCCGAACAGCGTGCGGCCGAAGAAGCGCGGCACGCGGGCCAGCGCGTAGCCTGCAGCGAGGCCGATGACGGCCGCCACGGTGGCGCTCACCAGCGCGATGCGCAGCGACAGCCAGGCGGCGCTGAGCATCGCCTCGTTGGCGAACAAGGCGCTCCACCATTTGGTCGAGAAGCCCGCCCACACCGTGACCAGGCGCGATTCGTTGAACGAGTAGAGGATGACCAGCGCGATCGGCAGATAGAGGAAGGCGTAGCCGAAGGCCAGCACCGTGTAGGTGAAGCGCGCGCGGCCTGTCATCACTGCCGCTCCAGGTTCTTGGCTTGCTGGCGCTGGAAGAGGGCGATCGGCCCGACCAGTAGGATCAGCAAACAAATGGCCACCGCCGAGGCGAGCGGCCAATCGGAGTTGAGGAAGAACTCGTCCCACAGCACCTTGCCGATCATCAGCGTGTTGGTGCCGCCCAGAAGGTCGGGGATGACGAACTCGCCGACCGCGGGGATGAGGACCAGCAGGCAGCCGGCGACGATGCCGGGCAGGGACTGCGGCAGGGTGACGGTGAGGAAGGCGACGATCGGGCTGGCGCCGAGATCGGCCGCTGCTTCGAGCAGGCTGGTGTCGAGCTTCTCCAGCGAGGCGTAGAGCGGCAGCACCATGAACGGCAGGTAGGCGTAGACGATGCCGAGATGGATGGCCCACTCGGTGCCCAGGATGGTGCCGGGATCGGCGACCAGGCCAGTGCCGCGCAGGAACTGGTTGAGGATGCCGTTGCTGGCTAAAAGGCCCATCCAGGCATAGACGCGGATCAGGAATGACGTCCAGAACGGCAGGATGACGGCCATCAGCAGGAGCGGCCTGACGCTGGGCCGGGCGCGGGCGATGGCGTAGGCCATGGGATAGCCCAGCAGCAGGGTGACGAACGTCGAGGTCGCGGCGATGCGCAGGGAGCCTAGCCAGGCCGCGAGGTAGAGATCGTCGGTGAAGAGCAGGGTGAAGTTCTTCAGCGACACGCCGAGATCGATCGGCGGCACGGCGTCGGGATTGTTGGTGCCGAAGGCGATCGCCAGCACGAGCGCAAACGGCAGCAGGAAGAAGGTGGCGAGCCAGACGTAGGGGAGCGCGATGACGAGGCGCATCAGACGCTCATCCTCATCGGAGCGCGGACCTCCAGGTCCGCATCATGAATCCCTGAGCGGACCTGGAGGTCCGCGCTCCGATGAGGAGATCTCATCACTCCTCCAGCCTCTGCCCGGCATCGCCCGCCCAGCCCAGCCACACGTCCTGGCCGCGCGGCCAGGGTTCGCGTGGTTCGCGGGCGACGTTGGCGGTCGAGACCAAGAGCATGCTGCCGTCCAAAAGGCCGACGCGGTAGAGCGAGCGGTCGCCCTCATAGGCGACATCGACGATGCGGCCCTGCTCGGCATGGTCGGTGTTGGGCCGGGCGGCGAACAGGGCGATCTTCTCGGGGCGCAACGCCAGCCAGGCGCGGCCGCCCTCGACCGGCAGGATGTTGGCGATGCCGATGAAATCGGCGACGAAGCGCGAGCGTGGATGCTCGTAGACCTCGTGCGGCGTGCCGACCTGGACGATGCGGCCCTCGTTCATGACGGCGAGCCGGCCGGCCATGGACATCGCCTCCTCCTGGTCATGCGTTACCATGACGAAGGTGAGGCCGAGCTGCTCCTGCAGGCGCACCAGCTCGAAGCGCGTGCCCTCGCGCAGCTTGCGGTCGAGTGCGGCCAGCGGCTCGTCGAGCAGCAGGAGCTTGGGCCGCTTGATCAGCGCGCGGGCCAGCGCCACGCGCTGGCGCTGGCCACCCGAGAGCTGCGCCGGCCAGCGCTTGCCGTGGTCGGCCAGGCGCACTTGGTCCAGCGCCTCGGCGACCCGCGTCGCGATCTCAGCTGGCGGCAGGCCCTCGCGGCGCAGGCCGTAGCCCACGTTCGTCGCCACGTCCATGTGGGGGAAGAGGGCGTAGGACTGGAACATCATGTTGACCGGCCGGCGGTGCGGCGGCACGCCGGTCATGTCCTGGCCGTCGATCAGGATGCGGCCGGTATCGGGCCTCTCGAAGCCCGCGATCATGCGCAGCAAGGTGGTCTTGCCGCAGCCCGAGCCGCCCAAGAGGGCGAACAGCTCGCCGCGCCGGATGTCGAGATCGACGCCATCGACCGCGGTGATCGTACCGAAGCGCTTGGCTACCCCGGCGATGCTGACGATCGGCTCGGCGTTCAAGTCATCGTCCCGTCTTCACCATGGTCCACAGCCGCGTGCGCTCGCGCGTCTGCTCGGCGCTGCCGGCGGTGATGGTGTAGAACTTGG
>DATGZZ010000317.1:0-11042 GCA_035296945.1 Reyranella sp. | reverse complement strand
GCTGCAGCATCAGGAAAAGCATCATCAGGAAGGCCATGACCGGCATCATCTTGAAAATCGAGCCCTGGCTCTTGGCGCTCTCCTCGCTGTCGCCGCCGACCTCGATGCGGTAACCGGCCGGCAGCTCGGCGCGCACGGGGGCCAGCGCCTTGTCGATGCGGGCGGCGACGTCGGGGCCCTGCACGCCGTCGATCACGCCGGCGCGCACCGTCATCAGGAGCTCCTTGTTGCGGCGCCACAGGATCGGCTCCTCGAGCTCGAAGCGCAGCGTCGCGAGCTGGGCCAGCGAGACCACGCCGCCATTGCCGGTGCGCAGGTTGATCGCCTCCAGGCCCTCGACGCTGAGGCGCTCGGCGGGCACGGCACGGGCCACGACGTCGATCGTCTCGGTGCGGTCGCGGTACTGCGTCACGGTCACGCCCGACAGGAGCGTCTGCAGGGTGTTGCCCAGAAGCTGCGAGTCTACGCCGAGCGCACGCGCCTTGTTCTGGTCGACCTCGAGCCGCACCGTCTTGGCGAGCTCGTTCCAGTCGAAGTTGATGTCGCGCGTGGCGGGATCGGCCTTGAAGACCTGGCGGACCTTTTCGGCCACGGCGCGGACCTGCTGCGGATCGTCGCCCAGCACGCGGAACATCACCGGATAGCTGACCGGCGGGCCGTTCTGCAGGCGCTGCACGCGGGCGCGCACCGCCTCGAAGCCATTGCCGAACAGCTGGTTCAGATCGGCGACCACACGCTCGCGGGCGTCCAGGTCCTTGGTCATGACGATGACCTGGCCGAAATTCGCGTTGGACAGTTCCGGCACGGTCGGCAGGTAGAAGCGCGGGCTGCCGGCGCCGACATAGGACGTGTAGAAGGCGACGTCGTGGTTCTCGCCCAGCCACTTCTCCAGGCGCCGCACCTCGCGGTCGGTGGCGGCCCATGAGGCGCCCTGCGCCAGCTTCAGGTCGACGATCAGCTCGGGCCGGTTGGCCGTCGGGAAGAACTGCTTCTGCACCAGGGTGAAGCCGCCCAACGAGGCGACGAAGACCAGTGCCGTGACGGCGATCGTGGTCTTGCGCCAGGTCACGCACCACACGACCAGCTTGCGGAAGGCGGTGTAGAGCCGCCCGCCATAGGGGTCGGCATGATGGACCTTGGGCGTCGGCAGTAGGTGATAGCCCATCCACGGCGTGAACAGCACGGCCACGAACCACGAGATGACCAGCGACAGGCCGACCACCCAGAAGATCGAGTTGGTGTATTCGCCGGCGCTCGAGCGCGCGAAGCCCACCGGCACGAAGCCGACGGCGGTCACCAGCGTGCCGGTCAGCATGGGGAAGGCGGTCGAGGTGTAGGCGAAGGTCGCGGCTTCGAGCCGGCTGGCACCCTGTTCCAGCTTCACCATCATCATCTCGACGGCAATGATGGCGTCGTCGACCAGCAGACCGAGCGCAATGATCAACGCGCCGAGCGAGATCCGCTGGAAGTCGATGCCCAGGAGAAGCATGGCGACGAAGGTGATGGCCAGCACCAGCGGCACCGATAGCGCCACGATGACACCGCTGCGCATGCCCAGGCTGATGAACGACACGACCAGCACGATGGCCAACGCCTCGAGCAGCGAGGAAATGAACTCCTCGAACGACTTGTCGACGACCTCGGGCTGGTTGGCGACGCGGTGGACGGTGATGCCGACCGGCAGGTCCTTCTCGACGTCGGCCATCACCTTGTCGAGCGCCTTGCCCAGGGTCTGCACGTTGCCGCCCTGGGCCATCACGACGCCGAGGCCGATCACCGACTTGCCCTTGTAGCGCATGGCAATCTGCTGCGGGTCCTGGTAGCCGCGCTTGATCTCGGCCACGTCGGACAGCATCAGCGTGCGGCCATTGGCACTGAAGGGCAGGGAGGCAAGGTCTTCGGCCGACAGGGGCGCGCCCTCGACGCGCACGGAGACCCTCTCGCCCTTGGTCTCGACCGTGCCGGCAGCGACGATGGCGTTCTGGCGACGCACGACCTCGAGGATCTGGTCGACCGGGATCCCCAGCATGGCCAGCCGCGCATGGCTGAATTCGATGTAGATCTTCTCGTCCTGCAGGCCGATCAGGTCGGCCTTGGTGACGTCGGGCACGCGCAGCAGGCGCTGGCGCACGGCCTTGGCGAGCTCCTTCACCTCGGCGGGCGAGAAGCCGTCGGCTTCGAAGGCCCAGATCAGGCTGTAGGTGTCGCCGTATTCGTCGTTGAAGAACGGCCCGGCCACGCCCTGCGGCAGCGAGCTCCTGATGTCGCCGACCTTCTTGCGCACTTGGTACCAGAGGTCGGTCACCTTGCTCGGCGGAGTGTCGTCGCGCAGCGAGACATAGATCACGGTCTCGCCGGGCTTGGTGTAGCTGTTGACGAAATTGATGTAGGGCAGCTCCTGCAGCTTGGTCTCGATCTTCTCGGTGACCTGCTGCTCCATCTCGCGCGAGGTGGCGCCAGGCCAGGCCGCCGACACCACCATCTGCTTGATGGTGAAAGGCGGATCCTCGCCGCGGCCAAGATTGAAGAAGGCGTAAACGCCGGCTGCGACCAGGGCGATCATGAAGAACACGGTCAGCGTGCTGTACTTCAGCGCGAGCGCCGACAGGTTGGTGCGCGTGGTCATGAGTCTCTCCCCGACCAGGTCTTTCGCTAACGTGCGGCCTGCATCTGGGCGGGCATGAGCTTCACCTTCTGCCCGGCCTCGAGCTTGTGGACGCCAGCGGTGGCGATCAGCTCGCCTTCCTTGACACCGGAGGCGATGGCGGCGGTCTCGTCGCGCCAGCGCGCGATGGTGACGGCGCGCAAAGCGACAGTGCCGTTCTCCTTGTCGACCACCCACACCGCGGGCTGCGTGCCGCGCTGGAAGATCGCCGACAGGGGCACCTCGGCGACCGATTGGGCATCGGGCCGCTCGAAGGCGAGCGTCGCCGTCATGCCAAGCCCGATGAAGGGCGGCGGCTCGGCGATGCTGAACCGCGCCGGATAGGTCCGCGTCATGGGATCGGCGCTGGGCGACAGCTCGCGCAGGCGAACGGCATGGCGCTGGCCGGGATCGGACCACAGCTCGAAGCTTGCAGCGCGGGCCTCGCGCACGGTCTTCAGGCGGTGCTCGGGCACGCCGACCACGATCTCGAGTTCGTCGGTGCGCGCCACGCGCACCACGCCCTGGCCCTGCGCCATCACCTGGCCGACCTCGGCCTGCACGGCGGTGACCACGCCGTCGGTGTCCGAGCGCAGCTCGGTGTAGGCGAGGTTGTTCTCGGCCGAGGAAAGCTGGCTCCGGGCCTGCTCGACGCGCGCCTGGGCCGTGGCGGCGAGCGACTGGCGTTGCTCCATCGTCTGCGCGGTGAACACGGCGGTGCCGCGCAGGCTGAGATAGCGCTCATGGTCGGCCTTGGCGCGCGCGTAGTCGGCTTCGGCCGAGGCGAGAGCGGCGCGGGCGTTGTCGACGGCCAGGCGGTGGTCGGCAGGATCGAGCCGGGCGATCAGGTCACCGGGCTTGACGATGGTGCCGACATCGACGGAACGGATGACGATCTTGCCAGGCACGCGGAAGCCGAGATTGGTCTCGATCCGCGGCACGACGGTGCCGGCCAGGACCAATGACTGGCTGCGGCGCTGATAGGTAATTTCCATGACCCGCGCCGGACGGATCGCGGGTTCGACGACTGCGATCGGGCGTGAGGCATTGGCGGTCGTCCAGGAGAGGGCGGCAACGCCGGCAGCGGCCACGGCGCCCGCGCCAATGACGATGGCCACCGCTTTGAACGGAACCTTGCCGAGGTGCTGGGCGTACGGAACACGCATGGCTAACCGTCCTTCCAAGGTTTACACTGTTCAGAAGACCACCTGAACGGCGTTAACTGAACATTGATAAGTTATCGGCGTTCAGATAAGAGTCAAGGGGAAGGAGATCGTTTTTGACAGGGTTCTCGACAGTGTTGCCGGCCGGCCGCAAGCGCCGCGGCGAAGGTCATACCCGCCGGGAGGAGATCCTCCAGGCCGCCAAGGAGCTGTTCCTTGAGCAGGGGTACGATTCGACCACGATCCGGCGAATCGCCGATCGCGTCGGCATTTCAGCGCCTGCTCTGTACCTCTACTTCAAGGACAAAGAAGCGCTGATGCTGGCGCTTTGCGACCAGACGTTCGGGCATCTGATCGAGGCGATCGGCGAAATCGAGAGGACGGTGGCCGATCCATTGGAGCGCGTGCGGCGATTTGGCGAGGCCTATGTCCGCTTCGGCCTGACCCATCCCGATGAATACCGGCTGGTGTTCCTGGCTGCCTATATCCCCGAGGCCATCCGCAGGGTCGGCCATCGCGCGCCGACCGACGATCCAACGAAGCCCGGCGTCGGCGGCGCACTGGTCTTCCAGCGCCTGGTCGGGATCCTGACCGAGCTCGAAGCGTCGGGCACCAAGCTCAACTACCCGCCGGACACGTGCGGCGAGCTCTGCTGGATGGGCCTGCATGGGCTGGTCTCAGCCTTCATCCTGAAGCCCGAGTTCCCATGGTCCGATCGCGAGCTGCTGATCAAGGGCATGCTCGACATCCACCTGAAGGGCATCCTGCGCGCTTAGCTGGAGCGCGGACCTGGAGGTCCGCGGTCCGGCAAGAGTGACGATCACGCGTTCTGCAGGACGTGGACGGCGCGGTTGGCCACGAGATCCTTGTTCTTCTCGCCGTAGGCCTTCATGTGCGCCGAGGCGCCGTGGGCCTTCAGGTCGTCCATGCTCTCCCACTTCTCGATGACGACGAAGGTGTCGGGGCCGAACTTGGCGAACGGGCCGCCATCGGTGTCGATCGTGGCACCGTACTCGATGCAGCCCTTCTCGGCGTGCACTGCCGGCACGTTGGCCTTGAAGTTCTTGAGGATCTCATCCCGCTTGCCGGGCTTGGCGGTGATGATGGCGACGACGTGGATCATTTGTCTCTCCTCCTGAATTCTGTCATCCCGAACGAAGCCAGGGAGCTTTACGGAACAGCAAAGGTCCCTCGCTGCGCTCGGGATGACAATCTTGATTAGGCCGCACGGCCGTGACGCAGCAGGCGCCCCGGCAGCTTGTCGTTTGCCGCGACAGTGTCCTTGCCGTCGCGGCGGATAAGCTTGCCGTTGACGATCACGGCGTCGATGCCGCTGGCCTCCGACACCAGGCGATCGGCGCCGGCGGGCAGATCATAGACGCGTTTCAGCGAGCCGGGCCCGACCGTCTTGGGATCGAACACCACCACGTCGGCCGGACGGCCTTCGGCCAGCAGACCGCGATCGCTGATGCCGAACATCTCGGCGGGCCGCTGCGTGAGGTTGTGAACCGCCTGCTCGATGGTGAAGGTCTTGCGCTCGCGGACCCAGTGGCCGAGCAGGTAGGTCGAGTAGCAGGCATCGCAGAGCTGGCTGGCATGGGCACCGGCGTCGGACAGCGCGATGATCGTGTTGGGATCGGTGATCAGCTCGGCCACTTCCTTCTCGTCGAAGTTCATCACGGCCATGCGGAAGCGCGCCTGCAGGTCGTTGGCGAGCGCCAGGTCCAGCGCGAGATCGACCGGATCCTTGCCGAGCCTGGCGGCCACTTGGGCGAGCGGCTGCTCCTCGAGCTCACGCGCCGACGGTGCCCAGGCGATGATCACGCGGTCCCACCAGTTGCGGAACAGCGGGGTCACTTCGCTGCGCAGCTTCTCGCGCCACGCCGGATCGGCATAGGCGCGGCGGCGCGTGCCCGGCGCCTTGGCCTCCTCGACGGCGAGCTCGTTCATGAACTTCATGACGTCGAAGATGAACGGCTCGGCGAAGGTGAACTCGAAGTTGAGCGGCCGGCAGCTCACCTGGGGAATCACCAGCGCGCCCGACTTCCTCTGCTCGGCGGCGAGATCGAGCTGCTTGCGATGGCCGCCCGGCCCGTAGAGGTAGGAGAGGAGGGCGGTCCAGGTGACCGGCACGCCGTACTTGCGGCTGACCTCGGCCATGTGCCGCGTGGAGAAGTCGCGGCCGATGGTGATCTGCATCAAGCCGCGCTTCAGCTCGCCCATCACCGAGACGAGCGCATCCATCTCCTCGACGGTGGCCTGGCGGCTGGGCACCGGTTTGCCGGCATAACCATTGTGGCTCACCGACACCGAGGTGCCGAAGCCGATGGCGCCGGCGTCCATCGCCTCGCGCACCAGCTTCTTCATCACCGCGATCTCGTCGGCGGTGGCCGCGCGCTCCGTCGATTCCTCGCCCAAGACGTAGAGGCGCAGCGGCGTGTGGCCGAACAGGGCCGCGACATTGATCGCCGAGCCGCGCTTCTCCAGCGCATCGAGATATTGCGGGAAGGTCTCGAACGGCCAGTTCATGCCCAGGCCCGCCTCGAGGGCTTCCAGGCTCATGCCCTCGACCTTCTCGAGCGTCTGCATGATGAGCTTGCGATGGATCGCCTTGGTCGGCGCGACGCCGAAGCCGCAATTGCCGATCACCGTCGTGGTGACACCATGCCAGGGCGAGATGCTGAGCATGCGGTCCCACAGTATTTGGGCGTCGTAGTGCGTATGCACGTCGACGAAGCCTGGCGAGACGACCTTGCCTCTGGCATCGATGGTCGCGTCGGCCGCGCCTTCGGCCTTGCCCAGGCCCACGACCTTGCCGTCTTTGATGCCGAGGTCACCTGCGAAGCCGGACTTGCCCGAGCCGTCGACGATCGTGCCGCCCGTGATCTTGAGGTCGTAGGTCATCGCTGGCCCTTGGGCTTGCTCCAAAACACCCGTCCAGTATACGTCGTTCGGCGTCGCAGGAGGAAAGCATGGCCAAGCATAAGATCGCACTCATTCCGGGAGACGGAATCGGCAAGGAGGTTCTGCCCGAGGGTGTGCGCGTGCTCGAAGCCGCGGCGCGGCGCTTCGACTTCCAGCTCGAATTCACCGACTTCGACTGGTCGTGCGATCGCCTGCTGCAGACCGGCAAGATGATGCCGGAAGACGGCATGGAGCAGCTCAAGGCGTTCGAGAGCATCTTTCTCGGTGCGGTCGGCTGGCCGGGCGTGCCCGACCACGTTTCGCTGTGGGGCCTGCTGATCCCGATCCGCCGCGACTTCGACGAGTACGTGAACCTCAGGCCCGTCCGCCTGTTCGAGGGCGTGCCGTCGCCGCTCGCCAACCGCAAGCCGGGCGAGATCGATTTCTGGGTGGTGCGCGAGAACACCGAGGGCGAGTACAGCCAGATCGGCGGCCGCATGTTCCAGGGCACCGACATGGAGTTCGCCATCCAGGAGGCGATCTTCACGCGCAAGGGCGTCGACCGCGTGCTGAAGTTCGCCTTCGAGTTCGCAAGCAAGGGCAAGAAGAAGCACGTGACCTCGGCCACCAAGTCCAACGGCATCATCCACACGATGCCGTTCTGGGACGAGCGCTTCGCCGAGATGAAGAAGAACTATCCCGACATCAAGGCCGACCAGTACCACATCGATATCCTGACCGCGCATTTCGTGCGCAATCCCGACTGGTTCGACGTCGTGGTCGGCTCCAACCTGTTCGGCGACATCCTGTCGGACCTCGGCCCGGCGCTCACCGGTTCGATCGGCGTGGCGCCGTCGGGCAACATCAACCCCGAGCGCAAGTACCCCTCGATGTTCGAGCCGGTGCACGGCTCGGCGCCCGACATCGCCGGCAAGGGGATCGCCAACCCGATCGGCCAGATCTGGTCGGGCGCCATGATGGTGCGACATCTCGGCTATCCAGAGGCGGCCGAGGCCATCGAACGGGCAATTGCGGCCTCGCTGGTCGAAGGCGGTCCGCGTACCCGCGACCTCGGCGGCAACGGCGACACTAAGGCGGTTGGTGCGGCCATTGCGGAGCTTGTGAAGACGGTGTAGCTCGCCTCCCAGTTGTCGCGTTTCAGGGAGGTTACGATGCAACGACGCGCATTGCTTGCCGCAGTCGCGGCTTTCGCCCTTGCCGCCACGCCCATGGGGGCGATGGCCCAGGCCTATCCGAGCAAGCCTATCACCGTGGTCGTGCCGTTTTCGGCCGGTGGCCCGACCGATGCCCTGGCGCGCATCCTCTGCCAGCGCATGGGCGAGGCGCTGGGCCAGCAGCTGATCGTGGAGAATGTCGGCGGCGCCGGCGGCACGATCGGCGTCGCCAAGGTCGCGCGTGCGGCTCCTGACGGCTACACGCTTGCCTTCACCCACATGGGCACGCTCGCCGTCAACATCGCGCTCTACAAATCGCTGCCCTATGACAGCCAGAAGGACTTCGAGCCGGTCGGGCTCGGCGGCACCAACCCAATGGTGCTGGTCGCCAAGAAGGACCTGCCGGCCAAGACCTTCCAAGAGTTCCAGGCCTACGTGAAAGCCAACGAGAAGAAGGTGCAGTACGGCATGGCCGGCATTGGTGCCGCCTCGCATCTCGGCGGCCTGATGCTGAACAGCATGATGAAGGTCGACGTGCTGGAGATCCCCTACAAGGGAACCGGCCCGGCGCTGAACGATCTGGTGTCCGGCCAGTTCGACTACATGGTCGACCAGGCGGTGAACGTGCTGCCGCAGATCAAGAGCGGGAACATCAAGGCGCTGGGCGTGTCGACGACCAAGCGCCTGTCGCAGCTGCCCGACGTGCCAACCATCGACGAGTCTGGCCTCAAGGGCTACGAGGTCACGATCTGGAACGGCTTCTTCGCGCCCAAGGGCACGTCGAAGGACGTCGTCGCCAAGCTCAACCAGGCACTGGTCACGACGCTCGCCGACGAGAAGATCAAGGTGCGCCTGAGCGAGCTCGCCGTCGATCTGCCGACGGCGCAGGAGGCGACGCCCGCGGCGCTCGGTGCGCAGCTCAAGGCCTCGATCGACAAGTGGGTGCCCGCCGTGCGCGCCGCCGGCGTCAAGCCGGAGTAGGGCTCTCATCGTCTTCCGGACCGCGCGCACCGGAGTTGCGTGTTGCAGGAGGCATGATGGGTCCGGCTGATTCCAGCCGGACCCATCATGCTCTAGGTCGCGTCAGACGCGACCCAGCGCGCGGTCCGGAAGAATCTGATCACTTCGCAAGCTGCAGTTCATCAAAGGTGATGTCGACGGAGCGCTGTGGCGTGCCGGCCTCGTCGCGCAGCGCCAGCGTAACCTTGCGCGCCCACCAGTCGACGTCGATGACGCCGAAGTTCGGCGCCGCGTAGAGCGCGCCGAGACGATTGGGCCCGGGTTCCTTCGCCGCGGAGAACGCCTTGTTGATGCCACTCGACGTCACCTCGTAGAGCGGCGGCATGTCGGCCGGCGCCTCGCGATAGAGCGCGCCGATATGGCGATCGCCCGACAGCAGCAGGACGCCCTTGGCGCGAGAGTTTCGGATGGTCTCGATAAGCTTCTGGCGTTCGAGCGGAAAGTTGCCCCAGCGCTCCCAGCCGTGGCCTTCGGCCAGGACCTGGATGCTCGACACCAGGAGGCGCAGCTCGGCCGGCTTGCGGAGTTCGTCGGCGAGCCACGCCCATTGCGTTTCGCCCAGCATCGTCTTGGCCGGATCGGGATCGGGCAGGTAGCGTTCCTTGCCCGCCGCGCCGCGCTGGTCGGTGAGCTTGAGCGGCGAGCGGAACCAGCGCACGTCGAGCAGGATGATCTGAACGCGCATGCCGGGCGGGCCGATGATGCGCGAATCGTAGATGCCCTCGCGCGTGCGCCGCACGTCGCTTGGCGGCACCTTCCAGAAGTCGAGGAACAGGTCCTTCGACACCGCCTTGTAGGGAAAGTCGCCGCCGCCGTCGTTGAGGCCGTAGTCGTGATCGTCCCAGACCGCGAGGTGGCTGACGCTGTCGCGCAGCTTGTTGTAGCCCGCGATGGCATCGGCGGTGGCGTAGGCCTTGCGCAGGGGACCGGCGTCGGCGGTGTTGAAATCGCCATAGACGTTGTCGCCGGCGAAGATGAAAAGCTCGGGCTTGTAGGCGAGAATGGCGTCCCAGATCGGCTGCGAATCGGCCTGCTCGGCGCACGAGCCGAAGGCGATGCGCGTCAGCGGCCGGCGAGCCTGGGCGGAGAGGCCGGCGGGCAGCAGCGCGGCCGCGGCCATGAGCTGGGCAAGAGTGCGGCGGAGGAGCATGGTAGTGGTCACCCAAATGCCAGGATTGCAGCTTTAGTTGTCACTATCGTGAAACGCCATCTCAAATACGCCCTGGACCTGCTGTTCGTGCCGATTGCGGCGGCGATCGTCTTCATCGAGGAGACGCTGCTGCGCTATCTTGGGCTGGCCATGGCGGCGTTCGCCAAATGGCCGCCGGTGGCACGCCTGGAAATGTGGCTTCGCGGCCTGCCGCCGTGGGGCGCCCTGTTGGCCTTTGTTGCGCCCTCGCTGCTGGTCGTTCCGATCAAACTTTCCGCTGTCTGGTTTGCCCTGCATCAACGCTACGGGCTGTCACTCGCCAGTGTTGTCATTGGCAAGATGCTGGCGACGGCCTTCGTGGCGCGCCTCTATCAGGTTCTGCGGCCGACGCTGGTGAAGATGGCGTGGTACCTCCGCGCCGAGACCTGGCTGTTCGACTGGCGCGACCGGCTCTACACCTTCGTGCGCGCCCTGCCGGCCTGGCAACGGGCTAGGGCATTGGTCCTGCGCGTGCGGCTTTGGATGCGCGAATTGGTCTTTGGCGCCTCGTCGCGCTAGGCTTTGCAGCATGCCTGAAGTCGTTCCTTGCCAGGGTCCGCTCGGGGCGCGCATCGAGGGACTCGACCGCAGCCGCGCCGGCGAGCCCGAGACGGCAGCCCTGCTGAACCGTGCCCTGGCCGAACACCTGCTGGTCGTGGTTCCTGGCGAGCGCATGACGCCGTCGCAGACGCTTGCCTTCGCCAAGGCCTTCGGCACCCCGCGCACGCAGTTGCTGCGCTACAAGCACAGTGGCGACGTGCCGGAAGTGTCGGTCATGGTGTCGACGCTCATGGCCGACGGCACGACCGACAAGACGGCGGTCCGCGCCGAAGACTGGCATACCGACGATTCGTACTTCGCCGTCCCCGCCAAGGCGACGCTGTTGCACGGCATAGAGATCCCGAGCCGCGGCGGCTCGACCCGGTTCTGCAACATGCATTCGGTCT
>DATGZZ010000316.1:0-5844 GCA_035296945.1 Reyranella sp. | reverse complement strand
AGCAGGTACATGAGCCCCATTCCGGTGATGGGGGACGCCCCGGGCGCAGTCGAGCAGAGCATGTCCAGCGGACCGCTGCCGGAACGGCCGTCAGCAGCGCCATGAAGGCGAAGGTCGGCGCCGCCGCCAGCGATAGCCAGTCGGCCGCGCCATGGCCCCTGCGACGAGGGAGATCGGCGAGCGAGACGACTTGGTTCTGCATGCTAGTCTCCTGCTTGAGAGGCTATTGGCTGGTCGTGGGATAGACCTAAGGTCGGACGTCGAACGGATGGGAGTTACAAGTGTGTCGGGATTCCAATGGACTCCCTGATCACGGCCGCCGCCCGCGCGCTCGCGACGGGTGATCTTCTCGGCGTCCTGAAGCGAGTCGGCCTGCGCGACGACCCGCCGGCCCTCGCCCTGCGCGGCATCGCGATGGCCCAGCTCGGCGACTTCGAGCGGGCAAAGGTTCTTTTGCGGCAGGCCGCGCGCGCCTTCGGTTCGCGGGAGGCGGTAGCCCGCGCGCGCTGTGTCGTCGCCGAGGCCGAGATCGCGCTGGTCTCGCGCGACCTGGGCTGGCCGGCGGGCACGCTCGACGCGGCGCGAGCAACGCTCGAGGCGCATGGCGATCGTGTGAACGCTGTCCATGCCCGGATCATCGAGGTCCGGCGCCTGCTTCTGATCGGCCGTCTCGACGACGCCGAGCAGGCGCTCGCTGGCTTCGACGTCGCGGCCCTGCCGGCGGCCTTGAGGGCCAGTCACGGGCTGGTCGTTGCCGGCATCGCCATGCGGCGGCTGAAGACGACGACGGCGCGCGCGGCACTCGCCCGGGCAGGACAGGCCGCGCGCGACGCGGATATCCCGGCGTTGACGGTGGAGGTGGAAAGCGCCTCGCACGTCTTGAACGCGCCCGCAGCGCGTCTGATCGCGCGGGGCGAGGAGAGACCCCTGCTGCTCCAGGAGGTCGAAGCGCTGCTCGAGTCGAAGGCGCTGGTCGTCGACGCCTGCCGCCATGTCGTGCGTCAGCGCGGCACGATCGTCCCGCTGGCCCGGCGTCCGGTGCTGTTCGCCCTTGTGCGGGCCTTGGGCGAGGCGTGGCCCGCGGATGTGCCGCGAAGCACGCTCATCACGCAGGCTTTCCGGGCAAGACACGTCGATGAATCGCATCGCGCGCGCCTGCGGGTCGAGATCGGGCGGCTGCGCTCGGCGCTTCGACCGCTGGCGGGCATAAGTGCGACCAAAGAGGGCTTTGCACTGGTGCCGCGGCGTGCCCGCGACATCGTCGTGCTGGCGCGGCCCGTCGAAGACGAGCATGCGGCGGTGCTGGCCTTCCTGGCCGACGGCGAATCGTGGTCGAGCTCCGCCCTGGCGCTTGCGCTGGCCGCCAGCCAGCGGACCGTGCAGCGGGCCCTCGATGAGCTGGCGACGGCGGGCAAGGTGCAGTGGTTCGGTCGCGGGCGGGCGCGACGGTGGCTCGCTCGCCCGGTGCCGGGTTTCACGACAACCTTGTTACTCCCCGGGCCGCTGCCGAGTGGTTAGATGGCTCCTGTCACCCCGAGCGCAGCGAGGGGCCTTTGAGGCGACAGGAAAGGTCCCTCGCTGCCGACCAAGGAGCAACGACATGAAAAGATCCGCCGCCGAGATCCTCCGTGAATATGGCCCGTTCCCCGGCGTCAACGCCGTGCATGGCGTCACGTTTGACGGCCAGAACGTCTGGTTCGCTTCGGGCGACAAGCTGAACGCCCTCGATCCGGCGAGCGGCAAGGTGCAGCGCTCGATCGAGGTCACCGCACACGCCGGCACGGCGTTCGACGGCCGGCACCTGTTTCAGATCGCCGAGGATCGCATCAATAAGATCGATCCCAAGACCGGCAAGGTGCTGGCGACGATTCCCGCTCCCGGCAATGGCGGTGACTCCGGCATGGCGTGGGCCGAAGGCTCGCTGTGGGTCGGCCAGCACCGTGGCCGCAAGATCCATCAGATCGATCCCGAAACGGGAAAGATTTTGCGCACCATCGAGTCCAACCGCGTCGTCACCGGCGTCACCTGGGCCGACGGCGAGCTGTGGCACGGCACCTGGGAAGGCGACGAGAGCGACGTGCGCCGCATCGATCCGAAGACAGGCGAGGTCCTGGAGAGGCTCGAGATGCCGGCCGGCATGGGCGTCTCGGGCCTCGAAGCCGATAGCGGCGACCGGTTCTTCTGCGGCGGCGGCCCGAGCGGCAAGGTGAGAGCCATTCGTCGGCCCAAGAAGGCTTAGGGCGAACCCTCTCCCGGGACCCGTTCCGCTCTTAGGAATTTGCTCGATTTCGCAAACCGTCGAGGGAAAAGCGTACGAGCCCCGTGTGGGGTCGCGGGCAGCCCTGCAGTGGCCGGTTCGGCAAGGCACTGGCGAGGCTTGGGGAGCAGTGCTAACCGGGCAGAGGTAAAGTGTCGGGAGTACCCCAAGATGACCGAAGCCTTCATCTGCGATGCCATTCGCACCCCTGTCGGGCGTTACAACGGCGGCCTCGCCGCCATGCGCGTCGACGACCTCGCGGCCCATCCCATCAAGGCGCTGATGCAACGCAACGCCAATGTCGACTGGGGTTCGGTCGACGATGTGATCTACGGCTGCGTCAACCAGGCGGGCGAGGACAATCGCAACGTCGCGCGCATGGCGGGCCTGCTGGCCGGCCTGCCGGTCGAGGTGGCGGGTGCCACGGTCAACCGGTTGTGCGGCTCGGGCCTGGAGGCCGCGGGCCACGCGGCGCGCGCCGTCAAGCTCGGCGAGGCCGACATGATGATCGCGGGCGGTGTCGAGGGCATGACGCGCTCGCCCTACGTCATGGGCAAGCCCGAAGGTCCGTTCGACCGCAGCATGAAGCTCGAGGACACGGTGCTGGGCTGGCGCTTCGTCAATCCGCGCATGAAGGCGGCCTACGGCATCGACCCGATGGGCCAGACCGCCGAGAACGTCGCCGGCGAGCACCAGATCAGCCGCACCGACCAGGACGCCTTCGCCTATCGCAGCCAGCGCCGCTGCAAAGCTGCGCAGGATCGCGGCTTCTTCGACAAGGAGATCGTCAAGGTCTGCGTCAAGAAGGGCAAGACCGAGGCCATCGTCGACAAGGACGAGCATCCGCGCGGCGACACCACGATGGAAACCCTGTCCAAGCTGCCGGCGGCGTTCCGTGAGGGCGGCTCGGTGACGGCCGGCAACTCCTCGGGCATCAACGACGGCGCCTGCGCCATGATCGTGGCCTCGGAGGCGGCTGCCAAGGCCAACGGCCTGGTGCCGCGGGCGCGCATCCTGGCCGCCGTGTCGGCCGGCGTGCCGCCGCGCGTCATGGGCATCGGCCCGGTGCCGGCGACGCAGAAGCTCCTGGCCAGGCTCGGCATGACCATCCGCGACTTCGATGTCGTCGAGCTCAACGAGGCGTTCGCCGCCCAGGCGCTGGCCGTGCTGCGCCAGCTCGGCCTGCCGGACGACGCCGAGAACGTGAACCCCAATGGCGGCGCCATCGCGCTCGGCCATCCGCTGGGTGCCTCGGGCGGCCGGTTGATGATCACCGCGCTGAACCAGCTCGAGGTCACCGGCGGCAGACGTGCGCTCTGCACCATGTGCATTGGCGTCGGCCAGGGCATCGCGCTCGCGATCGAGCGAGTCTGATGCGGCAGGCGCTTCTTGCCGCAGCGCTCACCCTTCTCGCAACCACAGCCCAAGCGCAGGTCGAGCCGCGCTTTGCCAAGGAACTTGGTTCCAACGCGCCGGGCTCGGGCGATCAGGTCGTGCCGCGCTACGCCGGCTCGTTCATCCTGGCGCAGACGCGCAAGGACTTCGACGAGCTCACGCTGCCGCTCGGCAAGGCGATCGGCGCGTCCTATTCCAGCGAGCCCGACAAGAAGCTGCGCTATGAAAAGACGCAAGTCGTCGAGGGACGGCTGACACGCTCGGTCTACGTCATTCCCGAGGGCCGCTCGACGCTCGAAGTGCTGCGCAACTACACGGGCGAGCTGGAAGCCAAGGGCGCCAAGACCCTGTTCCAGTGCAGCAAGGCAGAGTGCGGCGAGGAGTTTCACAAGCTCCATGCCGTGGCCCGGGCGCTGAAGCCGGAGGGTGCCGCGTACAATCGTGAACGCCGCGATCTTACCTCCAATGTCCTGGACTATGTCGACCCGTCGGCCGACCAGCGCCTGTGGGTCGGCGAGTGGAAGCGCGAAGGGGCGGGTGACGTCTACATTTCGATCTATGTCGCCACCCAGACCGGCGGCTCAATGGGCAACGTCTCGTCAGCCCTGAAAGGCCGTGTGCTGGCCATCGTTGAGGTGCTTGAGACCAAGGCCATGCAGCAGAACCTGGCCTTCGTCTCGGCCGAGCAGATCGGCGGCGCGCTGGGCAAGGACGGTCGCGTCGCGATCTACGGCATCTACTTCGATTTCGACAAGGCCGACATCAAGCCCGAGTCCGACAAGCAGCTCGCCGAGATGGCAAGCCTGCTGAAGGCCAATCCCGGGCTGAAGGTGTTCATCGTCGGCCATACCGACAACAAGGGAACCTTGGCCTACAACACCGACCTGTCGCAGCGCCGCGCCGAAGCGGTGGCCAAGGCGCTGGCGGCGAAGTACGGCATCGCCGCCGACCGCATGGTCGCCAAGGGCGTGGGCCCGCTCAGCCCCCTGGCGCCCAACGACAGCGAGGACGGGCAGGCGAAGAACCGGCGTGTGGAGCTGGTGAAGCAGTAGCCGTCGCCTCTCTTCCTCCTCCCCCGTCTTACGGGGGAGGGTAGGGAGGGGCAGGCCTCACAGGCGGTCTATTAAATTATTGATCTGAAAGGGGAGAGAGCTCTACTGGGGCCTTCCCCCTCCCGGCCTCCCCCGTATGACGGGGGAGGTGGAAGTCACGCCGTCGCATTCAAATTGATGCCGGCCTGGCGCATCTCGGTCAGCTTGCGCTTCTTGCTGCCGTCGAGGTCGATGGCGGCGGTGGCCTCCTGGACCACGGCGACGTCGAAACCGGCCTGCCGGGCATCGATTGCCGACCAGGCAACGCAGTAGTCGAGGGCCAGGCCGCAGAATATCAGCCGCGTGAAGCCGCGCGCCTTCAGGTAGCCGTCCAGTCCGGTGCGCGTCATGCGGTCGTTCTCGCGGAACGCCGAGTAGGAATCGATGCCGGCATGGAAGCCCTTGCGCACGATCATCTGCACCTTCGTCGTGTGCAGGTCGGGATGGAATTCGGCACCCGGCGTTCCCTGCACGCAATGGTCCGGCCACAGGGTCTGTGGCCCGTAGGGAAACTGCACGGAGGAGAAGGGCTCGGCATCGCGCCAGGCGCTGGCGAACGAGGCATGGCCCGGCGGATGCCAGTCCTGCGTCAGCACGATATGGTCGTGGCGCCCGATCAGGCGGTTGACCAGCGGCACGATCGCGCGCGCACCCGGGACGGCGAGAGCGCCGCCCTCGCAGAAGTCGTTCTGCATGTCGACCACGATCAGCGCCTCGTTCGGCATTACGCACGCTCCGTCACAATGGCGGTATGTCTCCGCGGCCTTGTTCTTCCTCGAATGCGGCGCTCCAGGGATCGAGCGAACCGCTTTCGATGGCGCCCCTGAGGCCGCGCATGATGTCCTGGTAGTACTGCAGATTGTGCCACGTCAGAAGCATCGCCGCGAGAATCTCCTCGGCACGGATCAGGTGATGCAAGTAGGCGCGGCTGTGATGCAGGCAGGCGGGACAGGCGCACTGCTCGTCGATCGGCCGATGGTCGTCGCGATGGCGGGCGTTGCGCAAGTTGAGCTCGCCACGGCGCGTAAAGGCCTGCGCCGTGCGGCCGCCGCGCGTCGGCAGCACGCAGTCGAACATGTCGATGCCGCGTTTCACGGCGCC
>DATGZZ010000315.1:0-2802 GCA_035296945.1 Reyranella sp. | reverse complement strand
CGCGGCGGCCGCCGGCCAGCGCCTTGCCGATCAGCGTCTCGTTATGGCCCCAGCCGTACATGTCGGAGCTGTCGAGGAAGTTCACGCCGCGGTCGATGGCATGATGGATGACGTGGATCGCCTCGTCGTCGTTGCTCTTGCCGTAGGCGCCGGAAAGCGACATGCAGCCCAGCCCGATCGGCAAGACGGAGAGGTCGCTGCTGCCCAGGGTGCGGTTCTTCGGCTGCGTGCTGGCGGTCATGGAGATCCCCTCCTTTTTCAAGGCTCGTCCGGGCGAGAATGGGTCATGATCGGCTGAAGAGCCAGAAAATCAATCCCGGGAGGGACGATCGATGCTGACCCGACGAGCGGCTTTTGCTGCGATACTGGCAACGGCGGGCACCAGCGCACAGGCCCAAACCGAAGGGCCATATCCCAATCGGCCGGTGCGGTTCATCGTTCCGGCGGCGCCCGGCGGGCCGACCGACGTGATGGCGCGCATGGTCTCGACGGGGCTGAACGCCAAATTCGGCCAGCCTGCGGTGATCGTCAATCGCGCCGGCGCCGGCGGCAACATCGGTGTGGTGCAGGTCGCGAAGTCGCCGGCCGACGGCTACACGCTCTTGATCGCCTCGACCGGCTTCGTCGTCAATCCGAGCCTGTTCCGCGATCCCGGCTACGATCCGTTCAAAGACTTCCTGCCGATCACCGAGCTCGGCGCATCGCCCAACGTCATCCTGGTCCATCCCTCCTCGCCCATCACCTCGATCAAGCAGCTGATCGACAAGGCCAAGGCGGACAAGGAGAAGCTCAACATCATCAATCCGGGCCAGGGTTCCACGCCGCATCTGACGGCGGAGCTGCTGCAGCTCAAGGCCGGCGTCCCGGTCGAGAACATCCCCTACAACGGTGCGGGACCGGCCATCCAGGCGCTGCACGCCAAGACCACGCCGGTCGGCATCACCGCCCTGCCGCCGGCCCATCCGCACCTGAAGTCCGGTGCCCTGCGCGCGCTCGCCATCACCGCCGAGAGGCGCTGGTTCGATCTGCCCGACGTGCCGACGATGGAGGAGCAGGGCTTTCCCGGCTTCGTCTCCGAGACCTTCCAGGGCATGTACGCGCCCGTGGGAACGCCCGACGCCATCGTGCAGCGCGTGGCGCGCGATACGCTCGAGGTGCTGGCCGATCCGGCGACGCTGGAGAAGCTGCGCGGCGTCGGCTTCGACGTACGGGCGAGCGGCCCGCAGGGGCTCGCCCAGCGGGTCGCGCGCGAGGTGCCGATGTGGCGCGACATCATCGTGCAGTCGCGCATCGAATTGCAGTAGAGTCGTTTGACGGTCTCTGCGGGGGAGGTCATGTGGCGGCGTTACGGGCAGCGATAGCACTTGTCCTCTTGCTGGGACTGACGACCGGCAGCCTTGCGCAAACGCCATCGGCATCGCCCCAGCCTATCCCCCAGGCGCAGTTCGACGCCCTGGTCGAGGCCGTCAAGAAGGCGGTGGCCGACGAAATGCGGGCGCAAGGCACGCCGTCGGCGACCGCCGCGGCCAGTCCTGCTGGCGCCGTCCCGGCTGCGGGGACGGGCGCGCTCGGCACTTTCCGCGGTCGACTGAACCAAGTCATCGCCGCCCTGCCGCAGGCGAACGCTGCCCTGAAGCGCCTGCCCCAGGCGCTGGACGAGAGCGCGACCGGCGGACGAGGCGCCGGCAGCTTCCTCGCGGCGCTGCTCGCGGCGGTCGTCGCGGCCCTGGCGGTCGAGGCGATCGTGCGCGCTTTCCTGGCCCGGCCAAAGAACCGCCTTGCGACGAACGCGGTTCCCGAGAAAGGCATGCGCTCGCTCACCTACCTCGGCCTGCTTGCGCTGCTCGATGGGCTTGCCGTCGTTGGCTTGTTGCTGGCCAGCGAGCTCGCCCTGGGCGCGGTGTTCTCCGGAGCAGGGCCGCAACACCAGTTCGCGCAAGCGGCGATGTCGTTCCTGTTGCTGTGGCGCATCAACGCGCTCGGGCTGCGACTGATCTTCAGGCCGGACCTTGCCGCCGCCAGGCTTTGCGATATGGACGACGAGGCGGCGCGCCGACTCTACAGGAGCATCGTCGGCGTGATGTTCCTGTTCATCTTCCTTCGTTTCATGGCCGCGCAGTTGGCGCCCTTGAGTCCCTCCAACGACGCGATTGCCGCGGCACGACTCATCACCAGCCCGATCGTGCTGTTGGCGCCCCTCTGGTTGATCGTCACCGTGAGGACGGCTGCCCAGCAATGGCTAGGAGGCCTGGGGCGAACCGCACGGTACGCGGCATTCATCGGTCGTCACTGGCTGGGCATCACCATTCCCCTCATCGCCGCGATCGTTGCGACGCAGATCTATGGTGCTGTCACCGGCCACCTTCACGTGCCGACCGCGCTGGTGCTCACGCTCAACCTGCTCGTCGGCGTATTGCTGTTCGAGACGCTTCTGCAGGCGTTCGTCCGCCGCCTGGAGTCGCAACTGCCGGGCTTCACGCCAGCCGGCCCGGCACCGACCCTGCCCGACGTCGTCGCACGCTGCATCCGGGTCGCCATGCTGATCGGCGTCGTCGTGCTGATTAGCGAAAGCTGGCTGGTGAACGTTCTTGGCCTGGTCGATGCCAATGCGTGGGACCGCATGACCGGCGAATCGCGCACGGCGGGCATCACGCTGTTCGTGGCCTATGTCCTGTGGGAAGCCTTCAGGTACGGCACCGATTCCTACCTGCGACGGCACGCCGACGACACCGCCTCGACAGCCAGCCGCCTGGGCACGCTGATCCCGCTGCTGCGGGTCACGGTGGCCATCATGCTGACGGT
>DATGZZ010000314.1:0-6468 GCA_035296945.1 Reyranella sp. | reverse complement strand
GGTCTTCTTGTCCTTCACCACTTCGAGCGCGCCGAACATGCCGACGCCCATCGCCTCGCCGACCAGTGGATGATCGGCGAACGACTGGATGTGCTTTTGGAAGACCGGGCTCAGGCGCTTGGCGTGACCGAACAGGTCGATTTCGTCGTAAATTTTCTGCGCTTCGAGCGCGACGGCGGCGGCGACCGGATGGCCGGAGTAGGTGAAGCCGTGGCCCCAGGTGCCGATCTTGTCGCTCTCCATCATCAGCGCCTGATAGACCTGGTCGGTGATCATCACCGCCGAGATCGGCAGGAACGAGGCCGACAGCGCCTTGGCGCAGGTCAGAATGTCGGGCTTGATGTTGAGCGTCTGGCTGCCCCAGACGTTGCCGGTGCGTCCGAAGCCGCAGATCACCTCGTCGGCGATGAACAGCATGTCGTACTTGCGGCACACCGCCTGGATCTTCTCGTAGTAGCCCTTGGGCGGCACGATGACGCCGCCGGCGCCCATCACCGGCTCGCAGATCATGGCTGCGACCTCGTCGGCACCGCCTTCCTTGATGATCAGCTCCTCGAGCTCCTGGGCGCAGCGCGTCGTGAACTGGTCCTCGGTCTCGCCGTCCTTGGCGCCGCGGTAGTAGTGCGGCGCCAGCGTGTGCACGACGCCGGCGATCGGCAGGTCGAAGGAGCGGTGGTTGTGCGGCAGGCCGGTCAGGCTGCCCGACGCCACGGTAATGCCGTGGTAGCCCTTGAGGCGCGACACGATCTTCTTCTTCTTTGGCCTATCGAGCGCATTGTTCATGTACCACACCATCTTGACGACGGTGTCGTTGGCCTCGGAGCCCGAGTTGGCGAAGAACACCTTCGACATCTCGACCGGCGCCATCATCTTCAGCTTCTCGGCGAGGTTGATGGCGGGCTCGTGGGAGCGCTGGTTGAAGGCGTGGTAGAACGGCAGCTGCTTCATCTGCTCGTAGGCCACCGTGGCCAGCCGCTCATTGCTGAAGCCCAGCGCCGCCGACCACAGGCCGGCCATGCCCTCGATATATTCCTTGCCGTCGTCGTCGGTGACGTAGATGCCGCGGCCGCGCACGATGGTGAGCGGACCGCTCTCCTCGTGCTTCTTGAAGTTGGTGTAGGGGTGCAGGTGGTGCGCAATATCCCGCGCCGCGTTGGAATTGCCGCGGAAGCTGCGTGAAACGTCATTCATGACCGCACCCTGAGAAAAATTAGCCGGAGCGCGACGATACCGGCCCCCGGCTGGGGATGTCCAACGTATGTACCCATGCAAAAAATTTGGGCAATTGACGCCATCACACTCCCGGTGCAACGTAAGGTAGGTATGCGCTAGCGCATAGCACCAGGGGTCGGGGGGACCGGTCGGCGCAGCATGGGTGTGGCGCCACAAAGAGGGAACACGATGACTTTCAATCTGCGGCAGTCTGTTGCGCTGGCGGCGATCGCCTGCGCCGGTTTCGGCACGACGTCGATGGCCGAGGCCAAGACCTTCAAATGGGCCAATTCGGGCGACGTCAGCTCGATGGACCCGTATGCCCGTCAGGAGACCTTCCTCCTGACCTTCACACAGAACATCTACGATCCGCTGATCCGGCGCGACAAGAACCTCAAGCTCGAGCCGGCGCTGGCCACCAAGTGGGGCCAGTCCGATCCGACGACCTGGTTCTTCGACATCCGGCCGGGCGTGAAGTTCCATGACGGCTCGCCGCTCACCGCCGACGACATCGTGTTTTCGCTGAACCGCGCCAACGGGCCCGGCTCGAACATGCAGAGCAACTTCGTGTCGGTGAAGGAGATCAAGAAAGACGGCGATATGCGCGTCGTCGTCACCACCAAGTATCCCGACCCGCTGCTCGCCGACAAATGGGCGGCCATCGTCATGATGTCCAAGGCGTGGGCCGAGAAGAACAACGCCCAGAACTCGGCGGACATGACCAAGAACGAGGAGAACTTCGCCACCCGCAACGCCATGGGCACCGGCCCGTTCATGCTGAAGGAGCGCCGCGCCGGCGAGCGGACCGTACTGGTCAACAATCCCAACTGGTGGGACAAGCCCCAGCATAACCTCACCGAGGTCATCTTCACGCCGGTCTCCAACCCGGCGACGCGCATCGCCGCGCTCAAGGCCGGCGACATCGACATGACCTACGAGGTGCCGCCCGCCGACACCGAATCGCTCAAGAAGGAAGCCAACATCGCGGTGCTGGAAGGCCCCGAGACCCGCGTCGTCTTCCTGGGCTTCGACCAGGAGCGGCCCGAGCTGCTCGAGTCCAACGTGAAGGGCAAGAACCCCTTCAAGGACAAGAAGGTGCGCGAGGCCATCCATCGCTCGGTCGACGTCGAGGCGATCAAGCGCACCGTGATGCGCGGCCAGTCCTACCCGACCACCCTCATGGTGGCGCCGGGCATCAACGGCTACACCAAGGACCTCGACAAGCGGCCGGCGCTGCTCAAGCCGGAAGAGGCCAAGAAGATGCTGGCGGATGCCGGCTATCCCAACGGCTTCGAGGTCGGCATGGACTGCCCCAACGACCGCTACGTCAACGACGAGAAGATCTGCCAGGCCGTCGTGGCGATGCTCGCCAGGATCGGCGTGAAGGTGAATCTCAAGGCGCAGACCCGCAACCTCTACTTCGCCAAGATCCTGCGCAAGAACGACCTGTCGCCGGGCGACACGAGCTTCTACATGCTCGGCTGGTCGCCGGCCCAGACCTACGACGTGCACAACGTCTTCGAGGCCCTGATCCAGACGCCGAACAAGGCGACCAAGAAGGGCCAGTTCAACGCCGGCGGCTACTCGAACCCCGAGATCGACAAGCTCGCCGACGCCATGGAGCAGGAGACCGACAAGGCCAAGCGCGACGATATGATCGCCAAGGCGACCAAGCTCTATGTCGACGACTTCGCCTACATCCCGCTGCACCAGCAGGCGCTGGTATGGGCGACGCGCAAGAACATCGACCTGGTCCAGCCGGCCGACAATTCGTTCCCGCTGCGCTACGTGAATGTGAAGTAGGAAGAGGGCATCGCCTCCTCATCTCCTCATTCTCCTCTCCCCCGCTAGGGGGAGAGGCTGGGTGAGGGGGCTGCGCACGTCGATTCCCCCTCACCTAACCTCTCCCCCTAGCGGGGGAGAGGAACTTGAAGGGGAGGTGAAAGAGGCCCAAACGCACATTCCGTTTTGGCGTCTTTCCTGCTAGGCCTGCGCCGGGCCGACCCTATCCATCATGATTGCCTTTATCCTGCGACGACTGCTGCAATCCATCGCCGTGCTGCTGGCGGTGGGATTGGTCGCCTTCTCGCTGTTTCGCTACGTCGGCGACCCGATCAACGCCATGGTCGGCCAGGATACCTCCATGGAGGACCGGGCGATGCTGCGCGAGAAGCTGGGGCTGAATGATTCCCCGCCCGTGCAGTTCCTGCGTTTCGTCTCCAACGCCGCGCGCGGCAATTTCGGCCTGAGCTACCGCACCTCCGAGCCGGTCGGCCGCATGATCCTCGAGCGCGTGCCGGCAACGCTCGAGCTCGCCTTCTGTGCCGCCATCTTCGTGCTGTTCGTCGGCGTGCCGATGGGCGTCTATACCGGCCTCTATCCCAAACACTGGTCGAGCCATCTGCTGCAGACGGTCTCCCTGCTCGGCGTGTCGCTGCCGCCGTTCCTGCTGGGCATCCTGCTGATCCTGATCTTCGCGGTCATGCTGCACTGGCTGCCGTCGTTCGGCCGCGGCCAGACGGTGCAGATCGGCTGGTGGACCACCAACTTCCTCACCATCTCCGGCCTCAAGGCCCTGATCCTGCCGTCGATCACCCTGGGCCTGTTCCAGCTCACCTTGATCATGCGCCTGGTGCGCTCGGAGATGCTGGAGGTGATGCGCACCGACTACATCAAGTTCGGCCGTGCCCGCGGGCTGTCGAACCGCGCCATCAACTTCGGCCATGCGCTCAAGAACACATTGGTGCCGGTAATCACCGTGATGGGCCTGCAGCTCGGCACCCTGATCGCCTTCGCCATCGTCACCGAGACGGTGTTCGCCTGGCCGGGCGTCGGCCAGCTCTTCCTGCAGTCGGTGCAGTTCTCCGACATCCCGGTGATGGCGGCATACCTGCTGCTGATCGCGCTCCTGTTCGTGGTCATCAACCTCATCGTCGACCTGCTCTATTTCGTCGTCGATCCGCGCCTGCGCAGTCAGGGCGGCGCGGCCAAGGTCGCGGGTCACTGACATGGCAATGCAGCAACCCGCAACGACCAGCTGGCTGCATCGCGTGACCGACAGCGACATCTGGTGGAGCTTCAAGTCCTCGCCGACCACCGTCGCCGCGGCGGCGGCCACGCTCTTCATCTTCCTGATGGCCTTCCTGGCGCCGCTGCTGGCGCCGCACACGCCGTTCGATCCGGCGACGCTCAGCCTCAGCGACGGGCTGAAGCCGCCCGTCCTGGTCTCGCCCGACGGCGACTGGGCCTTCCCGTTGGGCACCGACGACCAGGGCAGGGACGTGCTGAGCTCCATCATGTACGGCACGCGCCTGTCGCTGATCGTGGGCTTCGCCTCGGTGATCGTGGCCATGGTGATCGGCATCGCGCTCGGCCTGGTCAGCGGCTACGTCGGCGGCGCTACCGACGCGGTGATCATGCGCGTGGCCGACGTCCAGCTCACGTTCCCGGCGATCCTGGTGGCGCTCCTGATCGACGGCGTGGTGCGCGGCATCATCTCGGTGCAGCGCCACGACGAGATCGCCATGTTCGTCATCATCGGCGCCATCGGCCTCAGCTTCTGGGTGCAGTACGCCCGCACCGTGCGCGGCTCGGTCCTGGTCGAGAAGAACAAGGAGTACGTCCAGGCCGCCCGAGTGATCGGCCTGTCGCCCGTGCTGATCATGGTCCGCCATGTGCTGCCCAACGTCACCGGCCCGGTGCTGGTGATCGCCACCATCAACCTGGGCCTCGCCATCATCACCGAGGCGACGCTCTCCTTCCTGGGTGTCGGGCTGCCCTCGACCCAGCCCTCGCTCGGCACGCTCATCCGCCTCGGCAACGAGGTCCTGCAGTCGGGCGACTGGTGGATCACCGTCTTCCCCGGCGCCACGCTCGCTGCCCTGGTGCTGGCCGTGAACCTTTTAGGCGACTGGCTGCGCGACGCCTTGAATCCGAAACTGCGATGAGTGCCATGACGCGAAGCCGCCGCGACGCCATGACCGTCATCCCGAGGGCGAAGCCCGAGGGGCCTTTACGGGACCAGGAAAGGTCCCTCGCTGCGCTCGGGATGACGGCGAGGGTTTGATGGCCATCTCCTCCAACAATCCGCCGCTGCTCGAAGTGAAGAACCTCCGGGTCGAATTTCCGACGCGGCGCGGCACGCTGCTCGCGGTCGACGACGTCTCCTTCGACATCGCCCCCGGCGAGGTTTTAGGCGTCGTGGGCGAATCGGGCGCCGGCAAGTCGCTGACCGGCAACGCCATCATCGGCCTGCTCGAGCCGCCCGGCCGCATCGCCGGCGGCGAGGTCAAGCTCGAAGGCCGGCGCATCGACAACCTGCCCTACGAGGAGATGCGCAAGATCCGCGGCGCCAAGATCGGCGCCATCTTCCAGGACCCGCTGACCAGCCTGAACCCGCTCTATTCGATCGGCCGCCAGCTCATCGAGACCATCCAGACCCATCTGCCGCTCTCGGGCGCCCAAGCGCGCAAGCGCGCCCTCGACCTCCTGAAGGAGGTCGGCATTCCCGGCGCCGAGAACCGCATCGACCACTATCCGCACCAGTTCTCCGGCGGCATGCGCCAGCGCGTGGTGATTGCGCTCGCCCTCTGCGCCGATCCGCGCCTGATCGTGGCCGACGAGCCCACGACCGCGCTCGACGTCTCGATCCAGGCGCAGATCATCGCGTTGTTGAAGAAGCTCTGCCGCGAGCACCAGACCGCGGTGATGCTGGTGACCCACGACATGGGCGTGATCGCCGAGACCGCCGATCGCGTGGCGGTGATGTATGCCGGCCGCATCGCCGAGATCGGCCCGGTGCGCGAGGTCGTCAAGCAGGCCAAGCATCCGTACACCAAGGGCCTGATGGGCTCGATCCCGAGTCTGGGCGTGCGCCACGACAAGCTGACCCAGATCGACGGCGCCATGCCGCGGCTGACCGAGATCCCGCCGGGCTGCGCCTTCAACCCGCGCTGCACCTTCCGCGGCCAGCGCTGCATGGTCGAGCGCCCGAACCTGATGTCGGCGGGGGCCAGCCGCGCCGCCTGCTGGCTGCACGATCGCGGCGGCGTCGGCGCACCGGTGGTCAAGGAGCTGGTCGATGCCTGACGCTTCGCCGACGGGCTCCACGAACCAGTTCGTCAAGATCGAAGGCCTCAAGCGCTACTTCGACGTCTCGGCGCCCTGGCTGGTGCGCGCCATCGAGGGCCGGCCGCGCCAGATCGTGCAGGCGGTCGACGGCATCGACATCGAGATCGCCAAGGGCGAGACCTTCTC
>DATGZZ010000313.1:0-9515 GCA_035296945.1 Reyranella sp. | reverse complement strand
GAAGGTGAGCGGGGCGGCCTGAAAGTCCGCCACCCGCCACGAAACCACCTCATGCTGAGGAGCAGCCCGCAGGGCTGCGTCTCGAAGCATGGGCAACACACGAGGTGCGTGTGCCCACCCTTCGAGACGGCCGCTGCGCGGCCTCCTCAGGGTGAGGTAAATCGTCGACCTCCCTCTCCAGCCTGCATTGCGGTGGTCCCCCCGAGTCCCTACATTGAAGAGGGGCGGATTTCTGCGCGGTGCGTGGTTCGCTTAAAACCCCGGGGCCAATAAGAACTCCTGGGAACTGTTCCTGGCCTTGACCCTGGTCTTGGCTACACGGTGCCCACCTGCTTACGCAGGCCTTGGAGGTTCTACGAGCCACGGCCCATCGTGGAGCCGCCCCACCTTGCTTCTTCCTGCATGACCCTGATCGACGACAAACGCACCCTGCGCTCCGCCATGTTGGCCTGGCGCGGCGCGCTCTCCGACGACGAGCGCCGTGCCGCCGCTGACGGCCTGCTGGCGACCTTCCAGCGCGAGCTGCCGTTCGAGACGCCCGCCGTCGTGTCGGGCTTCTGGCCAATCAAGGACGAGATCGATATCCGGCCGCTGATGATCGATCTGCACAACGTGGGCTGCCAGCTCGCGCTGCCCGTCGTGCAGGGCCGCGGCAAGCCGCTGCTGTTTCGCGCGTGGCGGCCGGGCGATCCCCTGGAGCAGGGCGTGTTCGGCACGCTGCAACCTTCAGCCAAGCGCGAAACGATCGAGCCCGACGCACTGATCGTGCCGATGCTGGCCTGCGACGAGGAGGGTTGGCGGCTGGGCTACGGCGGCGGCTTCTACGACCACACGCTGCTCGGCCTTCGAGAGCGGCGCCGGGTGACCGCCGTGGGCGTCGGCTTCAACGCGCAGCTCGTCGACGACGTTCCGCACGGACCCGACGACCAGCGACTCGATTGGCTGTTGACCGACAAGCGTGCTTACGCCTTTGTCTAGGTATGAAGGTCCTGTTCTGCGGTGACATCGTCGGCCGGGCCGGCCGCGATGCGGTGATCAAGGAAGTCCCGCGCCTGCGGCGCGAGCTCGCTCTCGATTTCGTGGCCGTCAACGGCGAGAACGCGGCGGCAGGCTTCGGCATCACCGCCAAGATCTGCGGCGAGCTGCACGAGGCCGGTGTCGACTGCATCACCACCGGCAACCACGCCTGGGACCAACGCGAGATCATCCCCTACATCGCCCAGGACAAGCGCCTGCTGAGGCCCATCAACTTTCCGCCGGGCACGCCCGGATGGGGCGCCAACCTCTTCCAGACCGCGCGCGGCCAGAAGGTCGTGGTGATCAACGTCATGTGCCGGCTGTTCATGGATGCGCTCGACGATCCGTTCCGCGGCGTCGATGTCGAACTCGCCAAGTACAACCTCGGCAGCACCGCCAACTTCATCCTGGTCGATGTCCATGGCGAGGCGACCAGCGAGAAGCAGTCGGTTGGCCACTATTGCGACGGCCGCGTCTCGGCCGTGCTCGGCACGCACAGCCACGTCCCCACGTCCGATTGCTGGATCCTGCCGGGCGGCACCGCCTACCAGACCGACGTCGGCATGTGCGGCGACTACGATTCGGTGATCGGCATGAAGAAGGAGACGGCCGTGCAGCGCTTCGTGCGCAAGGTGCCGGGGGAACGGCTTTCGCCGGCCGAAGGCGAGGGTACTTTGTGCGCGGCGGTTGTGGAAACCGACGACCGTACAGGTCTTGCCACCTCGGTCCGGCCGATCAGACTCGGCGGCCGCCTGCCGCAGACGGTGTGAAATCCCGCATCTTGTGTTGCACAACCAGCCATCCTACCTATTAGAGGTAGTCTGAAGACCCTCGTTGACGGCTTGGGGAAAATTCGGCATCGTCTTGATGTTAAACGATTTTTCGCCGACATCGGCGACTGTCTTCAGGTTAGAGGGGGCGTCGGAATCTAGGTTCCGACGTTTTTTAGCGGGGGCTTCGGCCCCCGCCTTTTTTTGTCCCGGGCCCTGCAGGCACGGTGTCTAACACTCCCAAAGCCCACGAGAAGTGGTATAGCCGGCCCATCAACTCACTGAATCTGGTTTTGGGGCGATGGCGGGCCATTCGCAGTTCAAGAACATCATGCACCGCAAAGGGCGTCAGGACGCCCAGCGGGCCAAGATCTTCACCAAGCTCATCCGCGAGATCACCACCGCGGCGCGCCTGGGCGCGGCCGATCCCAACGCCAATCCGCGCCTGCGTGCCGCCATGATCGCGGCGCGCGAGGCCAACATGACGCGCGACACCATCGATCGCGCCATCAAGCGCGGCTCGGGCAGCGACGCCGACGCCAACTACGACGAGATCCGCTACGAGGGCTATGGTCCGGCCGGCGTGGCGCTGATCGTCGAGGCGCTGACCAACAACCGCAACCGCACCGCCGGCGAGGTCCGCTCGATATTCTCCAAGCACGGCGGCAATCTCGGCGAGTCCAACAGCGTGTCCTTCATGTTCGACCGCGTCGGCGAGTTCCGCTTTCCGCTGTCGGTCGGCAGCGCCGACGAGGTGCTGGAGAAGGCGATCGAGGCCGGCGCCGACGACGTGGTGAGCGGCCAGGGCGATGAGGGCATGCACGAGATCTACGCTGCCCAGGAGAACTTCAACTCGGTGCGCGAGGCGCTCGAGAAGTCGCTGGGCCAGCCCTCGGTCGCCAAGCTCTCGTGGCGGCCCAAGACCACCTCGCCGGTCGAAGGCGAGACGGTCCAGACCTTGCTCGACCTGATCGCCGCCCTGGAAGACAACGACGACGTCCAGAACGTCTACGCCAATTTCGAGGTGTCGGACGACGCTCTGGCGAAGTTCGCGGCCTGAAGCCCGGGACGATGAGACTGATCGGCCTCGATCCCGGTCTTCGGTTGACCGGCTGGGGCGTGATCGACGTCGATGGCAATCGGTTGCGCCATGTGGCGCACGGCGTGGTCCGGGTGACGACCACGGGTACCTTGGCCGACCGCCTGCGCGAGCTGTTCGACGGCGTCGCCGCCATCGTCGAGGCGCAGCGTCCGCTGGAGGCCGCCATCGAGGAGACCTTCGTGAACGTGAATCCGGGATCGACGCTGAAGCTCGGCCAGGCGCGCGGCGTCGTCCTGCTGGCGCCGGCACGTGCCGGCCTGCCGGTGTTCGAGTACGCCGCCAACCTGGTGAAGAAGTCGGTGACCGGCGCGGGCCATGCCGACAAGCGCCAGATCGCCATGATGGTGGGCCGCCTGCTGCCTGGCATCGACGCCACCGCCGACGCCGCCGATGCGCTGGCCGTCGCCATCTGCCACGCCCATCACCGCGCCACCGCCAAGCGCGTGGAGGCCGCCCTTTGATCGCCAAGCTGAAAGGCGTCGTCGATTCGGTCGACACCGACAGCGCCGTCATCGACGTCGGCGGCGTGGGCTACCTCGTCTCGGCCTCGTCGCGCACCCTGCGTGACCTGGTGGCCGGCGGCGAGGCGACCATGCTGGTCGAGACCATCGTGCGCGAGGATGCGATCGCGCTCTACGGCTTCCTCGAGACCGCCGAGCGCGACTGGTTCCGCATCCTGACGACCGTGCAGGGCGTCGGCGCCAGGGTGGCGCTGTCCATCCTCTCGACGCTCTCGCCCGACGAGATCGCCCGCGCCATCGCCGCCCAGGATCGCGCGACGCTCAGCCGTCCGGCCGGGGTCGGTCCCAAGCTCGCCGCACGTCTCGCTACCGAGCTCAAGGACAAGGCGGCCGCTTTCGGCGTGGCACCTGCAGCGAAGGGCACGGCGGCGGCGGCGGCAATGCCTTCGGGCTCGATCAACGAGGACGCCGTCTCGGCCCTGGTCAATCTCGACTACAAGCGCGTCGAGGCGTTCGGCGCCGTGGCGCGCGTGACGCAGCGGCTGGGTGAGGGCGCCACGTTCGACGCGGTGGTCCGCGCCGCCCTGCAGGAGCTGGCGCGATGAACGGCCCAACGAGCGGCGACGATCGTCTGGTGACGTCCAAGCGCGCCGAGGAGGACGCGGCCGAACTGGCGCTGCGCCCGCAGACGCTGGGCGATTTCATCGGCCAGAAGCAGCTGCGCGAGAACCTGAAGATCTACATCACCGCCGCGAAGTCGCGCAAAGAAGCGCTCGACCACGTGCTGTTCCACGGGCCGCCGGGCCTCGGCAAGACGACCTTGGCGCAGATCGTGGCGCGCGAGATGGGCACGGGTTTTCGCGCCACCTCGGGCCCGGTGATCCAGAAGGCGGGTGACCTTGCCGCCCAGCTCACCAACCTGCAGCCGCACGATGTGCTGTTCATCGACGAGATCCATCGCCTCAATCCGGCGGTCGAGGAGATCCTCTATCCCGCCATGGAGGACTTCCAGCTCGACCTGATGATCGGCGAGGGGCCGGCGGCGCGCTCGGTGCGCATCGAGCTGCCGCCCTTCACCCTGGTCGGCGCCACCACGCGCTCGGGCCTGATGACGCGGCCCTTGCGCGAGCGCTTCGGCATCCCGCTGCGCATGGTCTTTTATGAGCCGGCCGAGCTCGAGACCATCGTCCATCGCGCGGCGCGCGTGCTCAAGATGGAGATGGCCAAGGACGGCGGTGCGGAGATCGCCAAGCGCTCGCGCGGCACGCCGCGCGTGGCCAACCGCCTGCTGCGCCGCGTGCGCGACTTCGCCGCCGTCGGTGGCCATGCCGTGGTCGACGCCAAGGTCGCCGACGAGGCACTGAGCCGGCTCGAGGTCGACGGCCGCGGGCTCGATGCCATGGACCGCCAATACCTCGCCTGCATCGCCGAGAACTATGGCGGCGGCCCGGTCGGCGTCGAGACGCTGGCCGCG
Source organism: Reyranella sp. (assembly GCA_035296945.1). Classification (GTDB taxonomy): domain Bacteria; phylum Pseudomonadota; class Alphaproteobacteria; order Reyranellales; family Reyranellaceae; genus Reyranella. The sequence goes on along the minus strand of DATGZZ010000313.1, from coordinate 4,691 downwards.
GCGCTGTCCGAGCAGCGCGACGTCATCGAGGACGTGATCGAGCCCTACCTCATGCAGCTCGGCCTCCTGATGCGCACGCCGCGCGGGCGGCTCCTGTCGGAGGGCGGCTATCGTCATCTTGGCATCGCCTTGCCGCGCGAGCAGAAGCGGCAGCTCGATCTGCTGGCCGCCGGCGAGCCGGAGGACGAGGCGTGAGCACGTCCGCTGGCCCGATCAGCGGGCGCATCGCGGGCGGTGTCCATGTCCTGCCGTTGCGGATCTATTACGAGGACACCGACGCCGCGGGCATCGTCTACTACGCCAACTGGCTGCGCTTCCTGGAGCGCGGCCGTACCGAGCTGCTGCGCCTGCTCGGCCAGGAGCACAGCGCCTTGCGCGACGAGCGCGGCGTGAATTGGGTCGTGCGTCGCTGCGCCATCGACTACCTGAAGCCCGCCCGGCTCGACGAGACGATCGAAGTCGTCACCAGCTGCGGCGAGCTGCGCGGAGCCTCGCTGGACATGATCCAGCTCGCGCGCCGCGGAGAAGAGATCCTGGTCCGCGCCGAGCTCGTGGTCGCCTGCATGGGCGCCACTGGCCGGCCGGTCCGATTGCCGCCGCACGTGCGGACTGCCTTGGCCCAGGTTCGTGCGGGGGACTCGCCCCGCTCACGCCACATTCAGGTATAACCCTTTGAACTAACGGAGATATCAAAATGGACGCGTTTGCGCAGGTCGCCAGTACCCCTCTTGGCGGCAGCACCGGACCGATCGACATGTCGGTCTACGGCCTGTTCATGCAGGCCGACTGGGTCGTCAAGGCGGTGATGATCGCGTTGCTGCTGGCCTCGTTCTGGTCGTGGGCGATCATCTTCGAGAAGATGCTGCGCCTGCGCTCGCTGAAGAAGAGCGCCCAAGCCTTCGAGGACACCTTCTGGTCGGGCGTCTCGCTGGAAGATCTCTACGACCGCGTCGGCGCCAAGCCGGACGATCCGATGTCGAGCATCTTCTCGGCCGCCATGCGCGAATGGCGCCGGTCGGTGTCGAAGGGCCTGGCGACCAGCGCCACGGCGCGCGCCGCCCTTCGCCAGCGCATCGAGCAGGTCATGAGCGTCACCATCCAGCGCGAGATGGAGGCGATCGAGAAGCGGCTGGGCTTTCTCGCCACGGTCGGCGCCAACGCCACCTTCGTCGGCCTGTTCGGCACGGTGTGGGGCATCATGAACAGCTTCGGCCACATCGCGCAGTCCAAGAACACTTCGCTCGCGGTCGTGGCGCCCGGCATCTCCGAGGCGCTGTTCGCCACCGCGATCGGCCTGGTCGCCGCCATCCCGGCGGCCGGCGCCTACAACATCCTGTCGGGCCAGGTCGCGCGCTATGCCCAGCAGCTGGAGTCCTTTGCCGGTGAGTTCATCACCATCCTGTCGCGTCAGCTCGAGGAGCAGGTCTGATGGCGGGCATCATCCCGGCAGCCGGAGCGGTCAGCGCCAACAGCAAGTTCCGGCGGCGGCGTTACACGCCGATCGCCGACATCAACGTGACGCCACTGGTCGACGTCATGCTGGTGCTGCTGATCATCTTCATGATCACCGCGCCGCTGTTGCAGGTCGGCGTGCCCGTCGACCTGCCCAAGACCAGCGCCCAGCAGGTCGGCGGCAAGGACGAGCCGATGGTCGTCTCGGTCAATTCCCAGGGCGAGGTGTTCCTCGGCGAGACCAAGTACGACCTGCCCGAGCTCGCCACCAAGCTCAAGGCGGTGCACGAGGAGAAGCCCGACCAGCGCGTGTTCATGCGCGGCGACAAGGCCGTCGACTACGGCAAGATGATGGAAGTGATGGGCGTCGTGATCGACAGCGGCTTCCGCCAGCTCGGCCTCCTGGGCGAGCAGGCGCAGCAGCTCGGCAAGGGCGCCGGCGGCACCGTGTCGCCTGCACCGGCGCCCGCGCCGGCACCACGTGGCCCGCAGCAGCCGCAGCCGACACCGCGTCGGTAGAGTCATCAAAGAGTAGAAGAGGAGAAGCGATCGATGTTCGACCGCTACCCCGAAAGCGTCGAGATGCGTATGCCGGCCGTCGTGTCGGGCATGCTGCATGTCGTCCTGCTCGGGGCAGCGGTGCTGAACCTCAGCTTCTTCAATCGGCCGCCGCTGATGGAGCCCGAGCCGGTGATGGTCGACTTCGAGATGATCGACAAGAAGGCCGCGGCCCCCAAGGTCGGCAATCCGCCGCCGCAGCCCAAGGACGTGCCGATCGCCGAGGAGGCGACCAAGGCGCCGCCGCCCAAGTCGGCCGAGCCGCCGCCGGCGCCGGAGAAGCCCAAGCCCGACGTCGCCGAGGCCAAGCCCGTGCCGCCGGCGCCGGTCGAGAAGCCGAAGCCCGAGCCGCCCAAGCCGGCGGAAGACCTGATCGCGCTCAAGCCCAAGGAGCCCGAGCCGCCCAAGGTCGAGAAGCCGCCCGAGCCGCCCAAGCCAGCGCCCGAGGTCAAGAAGCCGGAGCCGCCCAAGCCCGCGCCGCCCAAGCCGCAGCCGGAGAAGAAGAACTTCGATGCGTTGCTCGACGACATCCTGAAGAATCAGCAGTCGCCGCAGAAGCAGCAGACGCCCGAGACGCAGCCCAAGCCGCAGCAGCAGGTGACGCGCCAGGCGCCGGCCGCGCCCAACCTCGCCGCCGTCGTGACGGCGAGCGAGATCGAGGGCGTGCGCAACAAGATCCGGCCGTGCTGGAACACGATCGGCGGCGGGCGCGATCAGGGCATGATCATCACCCTGACCGTGCAGATGAACCAGGACGGCACGCCGGTGAAGGCCGAGCTCAAGGACACCGGCCGCTACAACAACGATCCGAACTTCCGCGCCGCGGCTGACGCCGCGCACCGCGCGATCATGAACCCGCGCTGCCAGCCGTGGCCCTTGTCACCGGAAAAGTACAACTCCTGGCGCAACATCACTTTCAACTTCGACCCCCGCGACTATTGACAGCCCCTCGCGCTATAGAGACACCCCCCTCAATGAACAAGAGGTCCGACATGATGCTTCCCCGACGCTCGACGATCCTGGGCGGCGCAGCACTTGCCGCCGGCGCGGCCGCCGTTCCCGCGCGCGCCCAGCTCACGATCGACATGACCCGGCCGACATTCGAGCCGGTGCCGATCGCCATCGTCGACTTCGCCGGTGACCGCGTGGGCGCCGACATCGCCAACGTGGTGCGCAACGACCTGCAGAACTCCGGCCTCTTCCGCTCGATCCCGCCCGGCTCCTTCATCCAGAAGGACGTCAATGCCAGCGCCCCGCCACAGTTCCCCGCCTGGCGCCAGATCGGCGCGGCTGGCGTCGTCGTCGGCCAGGTCGGCCAGGCCGGCGGCAACATCAAGGTCGACTTCCGGCTGTGGGACGTCGTGGTCGGCAACCAGGCGGCCGGCCTCTCCTTCACCAGCCAGCCTGCCAACTGGCGGCGCCTCGCCCATATCATCGCCGACGCGATCTACAAGCGCGTGACCGGCGAGGAGGGCTACTTCGACACCCGCATCGCCTTTGTCGCTGAGAGCGGCCCGGGCAACGCGCGCGTCAAGCGCATCGCCGTCATGGACCAGGACGGCGCCAACAACCGCTACATCACCGACGGCCGCACGATTGCGATCACGCCGCGCTTCTCGCCGACGCTGCAGGAGATCGTCTACATGGCCTACGCGGAGGATCGCAGCCCGCCGCGCGTCTACCTGCAGAACGTCGATAGCGGCCGCCGCGAGCTTCTGGGCAACTTCCCCGGCATGAGCTTCGCGCCGCGCTTCTCGCCCGACGGCACCAAGGTGGTGATGAGCATCTCGGAGAACGGCCAGAGCGACATCTACGAGATGGACGTGCGCGGCCGCGCGTTGCGGCGGCTCACCAACACACCGGCCATCGACACCTCGCCGTGCTATTCCAACGACGGCGCGCAGATCGTCTTCAACTCCGACCGTGGCGGCAGCCAGCAGCTCTATGTCATGAGCGCGGGTGGCGGCGGCGAGCGGCGCATCAGCTTCGGCGAGGGCCGCTACGCCACGCCGGTGTGGTCGCCGCGCGGCGACTGGATCGCCTTCACCAAGATCACCGCCGGCGCCTTCGGCATCGGCGTCATGCGGGCCGACGGCGGCGGCGAGCGCATGCTGGCCTCGGGCTTCCTGGTCGAAGGACCGACGTGGGCGCCCAACGGTCGCGTGCTGGCCTTCTTCCGTCAGCAACCAAGTTCGGCGGGTCGTTCGGGCTCGGTTACTTTGCATCAGATTGACATAACCGGACGCTTCGAACGTCAGATGCCGACACCCGGCGATGCGTCGGATCCGGCCTGGTCACCCTTGATTCCGCAGTAGCGAAGGATATGATCTTTCTTGTCGACCCGGGCGCTCCCTAACGCTCGGGTCGACGTTTCAGGAGGCGATGAAAAAATGAGGACTATCAAGGCTTTCGCGGCCATGGCGATGATGCTTGTCATCGCGGCCTGTAGCACCCAACAGGAGACTGCCGCCGCGGCTTCCACCACCGTCACCCCCGGATCGATTGCAGATTTTCGCCAGAACGTCGGCGACCGTGTGTTCTTCGACACCGACATGTCGAACATCCGCGAGGATGGCCGGCAGACGCTGAACCGCCAGGCCGAGTGGCTGAAGAAGTACACCAACTATCAGATCACCATCGCCGGCCACTGCGACGAGCGCGGCACCCGCGAGTACAACCTC
>DATGZZ010000312.1:0-6456 GCA_035296945.1 Reyranella sp. | reverse complement strand
GCGTGACCGCCGCTACCTTCGCCGCCCCGCGTCGCGCCGGAAGAGTGCCGGTGACGCTGGTGACGGGCTTTCTGGGCAGCGGCAAGACCACGCTGGTGAACCACATCCTGTCGAACCGCGCCGGTGTGAAGGCGGCAGTGCTGGTGAACGAGCTGGGCGACATCGGCATCGACAACGACCTGATCGTCGCCGCCGACGGCGGCATGATCGAGCTCAGCAACGGCTGCATCTGCTGCTCGACCAACAACGACCTTTTGGACAGCATCGTGCGCGTGCTGGGGCGGCCCGAGCCGGTCGACCATATCCTGGTCGAGACCACGGGCGTCGCCGATCCGCTGCCGGTGGCGCAGACCTTCCAGCGTCCGGAGTTCCGTGACGCGCTGAGGCTCGATGCCATCGTCGCGGTGGCGGACGCCGAGCAGTTCAGCCTCGACCTGTTCGATGGCCAGGCCGTCCGTAGCCAGCTCCGGCATGCGGATGCCATCCTGGTCAACAAGTGCGACCGGGTCGGCGAGGAACGCCTCGACAGCGTCGAGGGGAAGATCCGCGCGGTGAACGGCGAGGCACGACTGCTGCGCACTACGCGCAGCGCCGTGCCGTTGCCGCTGATCCTCGATGTCGAGCTGAACCGGTCGGCATCCGACGGCCATGGCCATCATCATGCCCACCTCGACGATGACGGCTTCGTCTCGCTGTCTTTCGAAAGTAGCCGGCCCTTCTCGGTCGCCCGCTTCCAGAACTTTTTGGACAACCGCCCACCGGGCTTGTTCCGCGGCAAGGGCTTCCTGTGGCTGGCCGAGACCGGCAAGCGCTACGTCTTCCACCTCGTCGGCAGTCGTTTCACTCTGGACGAGGACCGCTCTGCCTCGGGCGGCAATCGCCTGGTCCTGATCGGCCGACAGCTCGATATCGAGGATTTGCGGCGGCGCCTATCCCGCTGCCTCGCCGATTAGCCGACGATGGCCTTGCGGGCCCGGTCGGTGCTCTGGCCCTGGATCGTCTTCGCCAGGTCGCGCAGGCAGTCCTTGTCGGCCGCGCCGTTGACGGGGATCGAGAACTCGCAGTGCGTGACCACGCCTGAGTAGCGGTCGAGAAGCCTGCCGGCGATCTGGTCGTAGGTGCCGACGGTCACGAAGGTATGCAGGATGTCGTCGGTGATGAACCGGGGCATCTCCTCCCAGCGCTGGGCACGCGACAGGAGCTTCAGCTCGTCGGCCAGGTCGCCCAGGCCGTGGTGGGCGAAGGCGGCACGGTATTGCGGCGTCGAGGCATAGAAGGAGATGCGGGCGCGCACGTCGACGATCTTCTTCGCAAGCTCTTGCTCGGTCGCGGCGGTGGCGACCAGCGGCTTCATGCAGACCTGGAACTGCTCGAGCGAGCGGCCGGATTTCGCCGCACCGGCACGCACCGCCGGCAGCATGACCTCGGCGATGTAGGACGGCGTGCAGACGGGATGGGGGCGCAGCCCGTCGGCAACCTCGCCCACGATCTGGCTCATCACCTGATTCACCGCCGCGAGCTGGATCGGGATGCGCGGGTGCTCGATCGGGCCGGGATTGAACAGCGGCACCATCAGGTTGATGGTGTAGTGCGGCCCCTTGACGTCGAGCTTGGCGCCGGTCTGCCAGCAGTCCCAGACGGCGCGCACGGCGTTGACGTATTCGCGGATCCACGGACCGGCAGGCGACCAGGGCAGGCCGAAGCGGCGCTCGATGTGCGCCTTGACCTGCGTGCCCAGCCCCAAGGTGAAACGCCCACGTGACAGCTTCTGCAAGGTCCAGGCGCTCATGGCCGTGACGGTCGGACTGCGCGGGAAGGCGATGGCGACCGAGGTCGCGAGCTTCAGCCGGGCTGTCGCATCGGCCGCAAGCGCCATGATGACGAAGGGATCGTCCTTGGTCTCCTCGACCACCATGCCGTCGTAGCCGATCTCCTCCAGGAGCTTGGCAGTGCGGCCGATGCTCGACAGATCGAGCGCGACTTCGGGCGCACGCAGGCCGGGATCGACCTTGCCGAGCGGCAGGAGAGTTTCGAGCAGCATTGTGTTAGGGAGGATAGCAGGTCGAGGAGGAACGCGTATGAAGGATCTCGCAGGGCGGATCGCCGTCATCACAGGCGGCGGCACCGGCATGGGACGCGAGCTCGCCCGCCAGCTCGTGGCCGAGGGCTGCAGCATCGCCATGTGCGACGTGTCGGCGGCGGCGATGGCCGAGACCAAGCGGCTGTGCGAGGTCGACCGCCTGCCGCAGGGCCTGCGCATCACCACCCACACCGCCGACGTCGCCGTCGAGGATGACGTCAAGCGCTTCGCTGGCGCGGTCGCCGAGCAGCACGACACCGACAAGATTCACCTGCTGTTCAACAACGCCGGCATCGGCGGCGGCGGCAGCATGATCGCGCACGAGCGCTCGGAATGGGAGCGCACCTTCAACATCTGCTGGTTCGGCGTCTACTACTGCACCCGCGCCTTCCTGCCGATGATGCTGAAGGCCGACCGCGGCCACATCGTCAACACCTCGAGCGTCAACGGCTTCTGGGCGTCGATCGGCCCCTCCGTGCCGCACACCGCCTACTGCGCCGCCAAGTTCGCGGTGAAGGGGTTCAGCGAGGCGCTGCAGACCGACCTCCACATGAACGCGCCGCACATCAAGTGCTCGGTGGTGATGCCGGGCCACATCGGCACCTCGATCGTCACCAACTCGCGCAAGATCCAGGCCGGCCACGACTCGCCCGACTTCACGCCCAAGGAGCTGGCGCAGATGCGCGCCCGCGTGGCGTCGATGGGCCACGACGTCTCCAAGCTCAGCGACGCCGACATCGGCAAGCTCGCCCACGAGCGCGCGCGGCGCTTCCTCGAGGATGCGCCGACGACGGCCGCCGAGGCCGCCAAGATCATCCTCGACGGGGTGAAGGCCGAGCGCTGGCGCATCCTCGTCGGCAAGGACGCCGAAAAGATCGATCGCATGGTGCGCGAGGCGCCGGAACGGGCCTACGAGGCCGATTTCTTCCAGACGCTGGCCAAGGAAGTCGGCTGGAAGCTCGGCGCCACCTGACGGAACCCCCACCCTCGCCGCTCGTTTCCCTGTATCGGGAAAGGAGCGGCGTCATGACGAGCATTTCCAATCGACGCGGCCTGCTCGGCCTCGGAATCGCCAGCGGCCTTATTCTCGCCGCACCCGTCGCCCTCACAGGGGCCTTAGCGCGCGAGACCAAGAAGCCGGGCGCCGACGAGGCGGCCGCGCCGCCCGAGCAGCTGATGCGCGGCCACGCCATCCTCGCGCGGGTGCTGCTGATTTACGAAAACGGCGTGCGCCGCGCCGGCCAGGGCGAGGATATCGACCCGGCCGTGTTCACACGGGCGGCCGAGATCACCAAGCGCTTCATCCACGACCACCAGGAGAAGGTCGAGGAGGAGCTGGTGTTCGCCCAGTTCAAGAAGGCCGGCCGCATGGTCGAGATCGTAGGCGTCCTGACCAGCCAGCACGCCGCCGGCGCCAAGCTGACGGACAAGATCCTCGCGGCCGCCCCGCAGGCGCGCAACAAGGAGCCGCGCGAGGCGATGGGCCGCGATGTGCAGGCGCTCTGCGCCATGTACCGGCCACACATGGCGCGCGAGGCGACCGACGTCTTCCCGACCCTGCGCCATCTGGTGACGGCCGACGAGTATGCCGAGATCGCCGACGAGATGATGAAGCGCGAGCGCCAGGCCGTGGGCGCCGACGGCTTCGAGAAGGTCGCCAAGCAGGTGGCCGAGGTCGAGAAGGTGATCGGCATCCAGGACATCGGCGTGTTCACGCCCAAGAGCTGACGGTCGTGGATGACGATCTCGAGCAGCTGAGCCGCGAGGCGCTGATCGCCGAGGTGAAGCGCCTGCGCCAGGCCATCCGCGAGCACCGCGACAGTTCGGGCCACGATCTCTGCTGGCACCATCCGCAGCTGTGGGGCCTGCCGCCGGAACGCGTCGATCGCGAGATCGCCGTGCCGCCGTGGCCCAAGTTCCTGCGCGGCTGCGTGAAATACCGCGAGTCGCTCGAGCGCCAGCGACCGGACGCACCGGTCTTCGATCGCGAGTTCGAGTCTTAGTCATACGCGGACCGCGGGCGTCCCGCCCGCTCATGATTCATGAGGCGGGCGGGACGCCCAGGGCGCATGTGAATGCGCCTAGGTCCGCGCTTCGCTAACCCCTGTAGTGACACGACACCCAGTGCCCGGGCTTGCTCTCGCGCAGCTCGGGGACGCGCTGGGCGCAGTCCGGCTTGGCGATCGGGCAGCGGGTGTGGAAGTGGCAGCCCGGCGGCGGGCGGATCGGGTTGGGCACGTCGCCCTGCAGCATGATGCGCTTGCGCTTGACCGTCGGGTCGGGGATCGGCACCGCCGACAGCAGCGCCTCGGTGTAGGGATGCAGCGGATTGTCGTAGAGCTCGCGCGAGGGCGCGATCTCGACGACGCGGCCGAGATACATCACCGCCACGCGCGTAGAAATGTGCTCGACCACGCTGAGATCGTGGGCGATGAAGAGGTAGGTGAGGCCGAACTCCTCCTGCAGGTCCTCCAGAAGGTTGATCACCTGGGCCTGGATCGACACGTCGAGCGCCGACACCGGCTCGTCGCAGACGATCAGCTTGGGCTCGACGGCGAGCGCGCGGGCGATACCGATGCGCTGGCGTTGGCCGCCCGAGAACTCGTGCGGAAAGCGATGCATGTGGTCGGGCTGCAGACCCACCGTCTCGAGGAGCTGCACGACGCGGTCTTCCATCGCCTTCGGCGTCGAGGCGAGCTTGTGGATGGTCAGCGCCTCGCCAACGATCGCGCCGACCTTGAGCCGCGGGTTCAGCGAGGCGTAGGGATCCTGGAAGATGATCTGCATGTCTCGCCTGAGCGCGCGCAAGTCGTCGCCACCCATGCGCCTGACATCCTCGCCCTTGAACCAGATCTCGCCCGAGCTGGGCTCGATCAGCCGCAGGATGCAGCGGCCCGTCGTCGACTTGCCGCAGCCCGATTCGCCCACCAGGCCCAGGGTCTCGCCCTTGCCGATGTCGAAGCTGACGCCGTCGACGGCATGAACCTGGTCGACGGTGCGCGAGAAGATGCCGCCCTTGACCGCAAAGCGCTTGCGCAGGTCGCGGACCTTGAGGAGGTCCTCGGTGATGGGGGATGGGGGCGCGTTCATAGCACGCACGCCACGCGATGGCCGGGCGCCACTTCTTTCAGCGGCGGGATGGCCTGGGTGCAGATGTCCATGGCGTACTTGCAGCGCGCCGCGAAGCGGCAGCCGGGCGGCGGATTGAGCAGGCTGGGCACCGTGCCCTGGATCGATTCCAGCCGCGCCTGGCGGCTGACGGCGCGGTCGATGCGCGGGATCGAGCGGATCAGGCCCTGGGTGTAGGGATGGCGCGGATCGCCGAACAGGGCCTCGACCGGCGCCTCTTCGACGACCTTGCCGGCATACATCACCGTCACCCGCTGGCAGGTTTCGGCGACCACGCCCATGGCATGGGTGATCAGCATGATCGCCATGCCGAACTTGTCCTTCATCTCGTGCATCAGCTCCAGGATCTGCGCCTGGATGGTGACGTCGAGGGCCGTGGTCGGCTCGTCGGCGATCAGCAGCTTGGGCTGGCAGCTGAGCGCCATGGCGATCATGACGCGCTGGCGCATGCCGCCGGAGAACTGGTGCGGATAGTCGTGCACGCGGCGCTGCGGGTTGGGGATGTTGACCAGGCGCAGCATCTCGGCGGCGCCGACCATCGCCTGCTTGGGCGAGAGCTTCTGGTGCAGCGCGATCACCTCGGCGATCTGGTCGCCCACCGTGTAGACCGGATTGAGCGAGGTCATCGGCTCCTGGAAGATGATGGCGATCTCGCGGGCGCGGATCTGGTTCATCTCGTCCTGGTCGAGCGGGATCAGGTCCCTGCCCTGCCACAGGATCTGGCCGGCCTCGAAGCGGCCCGGCGGCATGTCGATCAGCTTCAGCACCGAGCGCGCGGTCACGGTCTTGCCGCAGCCCGATTCGCCCACCACGCCCAAGGTCTCGCCGCGGTCGATGTGCAGGTCGACGCCGTCGACCGCACGCACCATTCCGTCCTCGACCTTGAACCAGGTCTTCAGGCCGCGAATGTCCAGCAGAGTGTCAGCCACGCTTACGATTGCTCCTAAAGCACGCGGCGCGGATCGAAGGCATCGCGCAGCCCGTCGCCGATGAAGTTGATCGCGAGCACCGTGAGGAAGATCGCGCCGCCCGGGAACAGGGCCCAGTGGGCGGCGATGTCGAGATAGTCCTTGGCATCGCGCAGCATCGAGCCCCAGGTCGGGACGTCGGACGGGAAGCCCAGCCCGAGGAACGACAGGGTCGATTCGAAGATGATGGCGGCCGCCACGTCGATGGTGCCGACCACGATGACCGGCCCGAGCGCGTTGGGCAGGATGTGCTGCACCACCTGGCGGACCTTGGAGGCG
>DATGZZ010000311.1:0-2214 GCA_035296945.1 Reyranella sp. | reverse complement strand
CGGCTATAGCGCGGCGGTCATCGGCACGCATACGCCGCTATCGGTCTATTGGGGTCTGCCCGCCGCGCTGCTGATGGGCTACGCCGCAGGCTGGGGGCTTGGCCGCATTGCCGGCGGCCACAGCCTGTGGACGCAGGCGCTGGTCACCTACGCTTTCGCCATCGCCTTCCCGCAGCTCCTGCGCTGGCGCCTGATCGAGCAGTGGTCCGGTGGCGACCAAGGCCTCTATCTCGACTTCCCGACGCCGCCCGGCGGCATCAGCGCCGACCGCTGGAATTTCTTCATGGCGCTCGTCCTGTTGGCGTTGGGCGTGTGGCTTGCCGGGAACATGATCGCCAGCCGCTCCGGCCGGGCGCTGATGGCGGCGCGCGACAACGACCTCGCCGCCGCCGCGCAGGGCATCCGCGTCATCCAGGTGCGCGCCACGATCTCGGGAATCGCCGGCGCCTATCTCGCGCTGGCGGGCTGCCTCTCGTCCTACCAGTACGGCTATGTCGGACCGACGGGTTACAACTTCGCCCTGTCGGTGCAGATGCTGTTCGGCCTGGTGATCGGCGGCATGCAGTCGCCGGCCGGCGCGATCGTGGGCGGCCTGTTCCTGCAGTTCTTTCCCGACCTTCTGGCGGGGCTGGGCAAGGGCCTGTCGGGCCTGCTCTACGCCGTGCTGTTGATCGCGGCGATGGTGTTGATGCCGACCGGAATCGTGGGGGCGTTCAAAAAGATCATCCACCTCCCCCGTCTTACGGGGGAGGCTGGGAGGGGGCGAGCCGCACCAAGGATCTGAGAAAGGCGAAGATCATGATCTTCTTTCAGGAAGCGCCTCGACTGAGGCCTTCCCCCTCCCGGCCTCCCCCGTAAGACGGGGGAGGTGGCAAAGAGAAGAAGATCAGTACCCCTTGAACACCGGCGCGCGCTTCTCGACGAAGGCGCGGGCTGCTTCCTTGTGGTCCTCGGTCTCGCCGGTGCGGATCATGCGCGCCGCTTCGGAGTCGAGTGCCTCGGAAAGAGAGCCCTCCTCCGCGACCTTCATGTTCTTCTTCACATGCCACCAGGCGACGCGCGGGCCGGCGGCCAGCTTCTTGGCAAACGCCATGGTCTCGCTGTCGAGGTTGGCGTCATCGATCACGCGGTTGGCGAGGCCGAGCTTCTCGATCTGGTCGGCGCTCAGGATCTCGGCGGTGAAGTAGAGCTCGCGCGCCTTGGCCGTGCCGACGAGCTTGTGCAGGAAATAGTGCGAACCGAAGTCGCCGGAGAAGCCCACCTTGGCGAAGGCCGTGGTCATGCGCGCGCTCTTGCCGGCGAAGCGCATGTCGGCGGCCAGCGCCAACGACAGGCCGGCGCCCGCCGCCACGCCGTTCACCATGGCGATGGTGGGCTTGCCCATCTCGTGCAGAAGCTCGGAGACGTGCATGCGGATGCGGATGTCGTGGACCTTGTCCTCGTAGGTCTTGTCCTGGTCGCGGCCGGCCGCCATCGACTTCACGTCGCCGCCGGCGCAGAACGCCTTGTCGCCCGCACCGCGCACCACCAGGCAGCCGACGTCGCGCGAGCCGGCCGCCTCGTTCAGCGCGTCGGTCAGGCTGTTCAGCATGTCGCGCGACAGGGCATTCATCGCGTCCGGACGGTTGAGCGTGATCTTCATGACGCCGTCTTCGACGGATTTCAGCAGGTGGGACATCGACGTTCTCCGGGATTGCGGATCGGCTGCGTTGCGGTGAATGTTTCGCAATCCACGCGGTCGCGCAACGGCATTCGGTCTTGCGCAGCGGAACGACAAGGTGAGGAGAACCGATGCCCTACGAAACCTTGCTCACCAGCCTCGAGGACGGCGTCATGACCGTGACCTTGAACCGGCCCGACAAGCTCAACGCCTTCAACACGGTGATGAGCAAGGAATTGATCGACTTCTTCCAGCGCGTGAATGCGATGGATGAGGTGCGGGCGATCGTCGTCACCGGCTCAGGCCGCGCATTCTGCGCCGGCGCCGACATCTCCGGCGGCAGCGGCGCCTTCCAGGTGTGGAACGACGGCAACAAGCCGCAGAAGCGCGAGGCTCGTGATTCGATCACCTTGGCGATCTTCAACTGCCTGAAGCCGATCGTGGCGGCGATCAACGGCGCCGCCGTCGGCGTCGGCATCACCATGTGCCTGCCAATGGATGTCCGCCTGATGTCGAGCGCGGCACGCATCGGCTTCGTGTTCAACAAACGCGGC
>DATGZZ010000310.1:0-3409 GCA_035296945.1 Reyranella sp. | reverse complement strand
GCCGCGGTGCACGAGTTTCCCGAGGTGGACTACACCTACGGCACGATCAACACCGGCTATGCCCTGGGCAAGAACCAGGCGAGCCTGTACCTGCGCCTGAAGCCGCTGAAACAGCGCAAGCGCTCGCCCAACGAGCTCGCCCAGCCATTGCGCGATCGCCTCGCCAGCATCCCGGGCATCCTGACCTCGATCAACATTCCCGGTGGCCCGGGCGGCGGCGTGCAGAAGCAGATCCAGCTCTCGCTGCAAGGGCCCGACATCAACGAGCTCGACAAGATCTCGCAAGACGTGATGGCCCGCGCCCGGACAATCCCCGGCGTGGTGGACCTCGACCGCAACCTCAAGGCCGCCAAGCCGGTGCTCTCGATACGGCTGCGCCGCGACGCCGCCTCCGACCTCGGCTTGGGCTCGGCGTCGGTGGCGCAGTCACTCAGGCCCCTGTTCGCCGGCGACGAGACCAGCCTGTGGCGCGCGCCCGACGGCGAGAACTACACCGTCATGGTCCGCCTGCCGGTCGACGACCGCAGCGGCGTGGCCGACGTGCAGCGCATCTGGTTCACCGCCGGCACCGAGCCCAACGGCCTGCCGCGCATGGTCCACATCGCCCAGATCGCCGATGTCATCAACGACGTCGGCGCCTCGCAGATCAACCGGCGCGACCTCAACCGCGAGGTCCAGGTCACGGCCAACGTGTCGGGCCGTTCCGCGGGCGAGGTCTCCAGCGACCTGCAGAGGATTCTCGGCGAGACCAAACTGCCCCCGGGCTATCGCTTCGTCTTCGGCGGCTCGACCAAGGACATCGCCGAGAGCTCGGCCTATGCCGGCCAGGCGCTGCTGCTGGCGGTGATTCTGATCTATCTGGTGCTGGCCTCGCAGTTCGGCTCCTTCCTGCAGCCGATCGCCATCATGATGTCCCTGCCGATGTCGCTGATCGGCGTGTTCCTGGGACTGCTGATCGCCGGCAGCACGTTCAATGTCTTCTCTGCCATCGGCGTCATCATGCTGATGGGCCTGGTCGTGAAGAATGCCATCCTGCTGGTCGATTTCTTCAACCAGGCGCGCCAGCGCGGCACTGCGGTCCCCGAGGCGCTGCTCGAGGCGGGCTCGATCCGGCTGCGGCCCATCCTGATGACCACGCTCGCCATGGTATTCGGCATGATGCCGCTGGCGCTCGCCCTGGGCGAAGGCGCCTCCCAACGCGCACCCATGGCGCATGCCGTGATCGGCGGCCTGATCAGCTCGACCCTGCTCACCCTGGTCGTCGTGCCGGTGGTCCTGGTCTATATCGACCGCATCGGCTTGTGGACGAAGAAGCGCTTCAGCCGCTCGGCCGACGAGCTCGCCCGCCGCCACAAGCCGGCCGAATAGCAGGTCTCATCCGACCTGGAACAGCCCCTCTGCCCTGAAGTGCAGCACCCCACCCGCCCCGAGGGGGAGACGCATCTGACAGCCATTGCTGGTCGTGAACTCGAGATGCCGGGACTCATCCAAATCCAGTGACTGGACGGTCGCGCCGATGACCAGGCAAAGCGCGTCACGCGAGCCAGGCTTGGGAAAACAATAGACGGCCTCGCCGACGGCGACCTGTGGATCGGCGCGGCTGCGCAGGATCGGACCGTCGAAATGGAATTCGACGTAGTCCCGAACGAAGGCGACGGCGGATATCTCCCTGCCGATCAAGTCTTTCAACGGCGCATCCCCATCTGTGCGGAGGTTTGGCCTATGGTCTCCCAGTCCCGGGATAGTACACAAAAGTACGGACAAATTCCCGGCACAATTCCTGGCACGTTTCGCGCTATGCTCGCCCCATGCCGGATGCCTCCCCGACCATCGGCCTGCGTGTTGTAGAGTCTCTTTCCGCCGTCGACGCCGACCAGTGGAATGCGTGCGCCTTGGCGCCGGGCTCGGCCGGCAACCCTTTCCTCAGCTACGGATTCCTGAAGGCGCTGGAGGATTCCAAGTCGGTCGGGCGGCGCACCGGCTGGCAGCCACAGTATCTGCTGGCCGAAGCCGAGGATGGCAGCCTGCTGGGCGCCGCCCCGCTCTATCTGAAAGGTCACAGCCAGGGCGAATACGTCTTCGATCATGGCTGGGCCCAGGCCTTCGAGCGCTCAGGTGGGCGCTATTATCCCAAGCTCCAAGTCGCCGTGCCGTTCACGCCGGTGCCGGGTCCGCGCCTGTTCGTGCGGCCAGGCGCCTACTCTGAGAGCGTTTGCGACGCCATGATCGACATGCTGGCCAAGATCGCCGGCGACAACCGCATCAGCTCCGTCCACGCCACCTACTGCACCGAGGCCGACTGGAAACGCTTCGGCGAGCACGGCTGGCTGCTGCGACTGGGGCGGCAATATCACTGGCACAACAACGGCTATGGCTGCTTCGACGATTTTCTCGCCGCCCTCGCCTCACGCAAGCGCAAGGCGATCCGCAAGGAGCGTGACTCGGTGCGCCGCGAGGGCCTGAGCGTGCGGGCGCTATGCGGTGACGAGATCAAGCCCGAGCATTGGGACGCCTTCTTCGCCTTCTACATGGACACCGGCGGCCGCAAGTGGGGCTCGCCCTACCTGACGCGCTCCTTCTTCGACATCCTGGGATCGACCATGGCCGACAAGGTCGTGCTGGTGATGGCCGAGGCCGACGGCCGCCCGGTCGGCGGCGCGCTCAACCTCAAAGGCGACGACACGCTCTACGGCCGCTACTGGGGCTGCCTGGAGAGCCACGCGTTCCTGCATTTCGAGGCCTGCTACTACCAGGCGATCGACTACGCCATCACTCATGGCCTGCAGCGCGTCGAGGCCGGCGCCCAGGGCGACCACAAGATTCAACGCGGCTATCTTCCGGTGCCGACCTTCTCGGCCCACTGGATCGTCGATCCCGGCTTCCGCCGCGCCGTCGACAACTTCCTCAAGCAGGAGCGCCCGGCCGTCGAGCAGGAGATTGAGGGGCTGATGGAGTACTCGCCGTTTAGGAAGGAGAACGAGTAGCGGCGCGCTGGAGCGCGCCGCACTCTTCGCCTGGACCTGACTTACTGGCGAGCGCCGTCGCCGACCTGCGGCTTGAGTGCATGCGAGTCGGGGAACACGACCATGAACAGCTCGCGGAACAGCTCGGCGACCTGCGGATCGGACGAACTGCTGGCCGGCGTCCAGGCCGTGGTCTCCGACATCGGCACGTCGTTGCGGCAGTAGACGGCATAGGCCTGGAACAAGCCCGGCCGACCGGGCTTGAAGCGGCTGACGCCGCTACAGACCTCCTTCGAGCTCAGATCGTTGGCGGCATCGAACACCAGCACCAGCCGATAGTCGGGCTGGTCCTTCACCGGCGCGACGTCGTAGGCGAAGGTGAGCGCGGGCCGGGGCTTGGCCGCCTGCATCGCCGGCAGCAGACCGCGCCCAACAGTGCCCATGTC
>DATGZZ010000309.1:0-2448 GCA_035296945.1 Reyranella sp. | reverse complement strand
TCCGCGTCATCTCCGTGCAGCGCGGCCACGACCCGCGCGACTATACGCTGATGGCGTTCGGCGGCGCGGGACCGCTGCATGCCGTGCGCCTGGCCAAGGAACTCGAGATCGGCCGCGTCCTGGTGCCGGCCAATCCCGGCATCCTCTGCGCCATGGGCCTGCTGCTGACCGACCTGCGTGCCGATTTTGCGCGGACGCGCCTGATGCCCGCGACCGAGGCGTCGACGGCCGACGTCGCCGAAGGGTTCGGAGCCCTGGCCGAGCGTGCCGAGCGCTGGTTCGCGCACGAAGGCATCGCTTCGGCCGACCGGCACATCACCCGAACCGCCGACATGCGCTATCACGGCCAGAACTACGAGCTCAGCGTCGCGGTGGTCGACGGGCCGATCACCAAGGCGAGCTTGCAGGCGCTGGCGGCCGGCTTCGCCGACGTGCATCGCCAGCGCTACGGCTTCGTGGCCGACGGCGATCCGGTGCAGATCGTCACCCTGCGCGTGGAAGCGACGGGCGCAGTGCGCAAGGCCGAGCTGTTGGCGCACCCCGAAGCGGGGCCGGACGCATCGGGCGCCATCGTGCAGCGACGTCCGGTCTGGCTGGCGGAAGCAGGCGATTTCGCCGACACGCCGGTCTACGGCCGCGAGGCGCTGCGCCCCGGCAATCGCTTCTCCGGTCCCGCGATCGTCGAACAGATGGACGCGACGACGCTGGTGCCGCCCGGCTGGACGGCGCGGGTCGATTCGTACCTCAACCTGATCCTGGAGGCGGCAGCATGAGGCGCGCGCGCACGTCTGATTCCTCTCCCCCGCTAGGGGGAGAGGCTAGGAGAGGGGGCAACCACGTGCGCATCCCCCTCTCCCAACCTCTCCCCCTAGCGGGGGAGAGGAGCATGAGGAGCGTTGGCGGCACGTGATGACCAAGCTCGATCCCATCACCGTCGAAGTCATCGGCGCGGCCATGGCCTCGATCGTCGAGGAGACCGGCGAGACGCTGATCCGCGCTTCGCATTCGACCAACATCAAGGAGCGGCGCGACTGCTCGACGGCATTGTTCAATGCCGCCGGCGACACGCTGTGCCAAGCCGAGCACATCCCGATCCACCTCGGAAGCTTTTTGGACCTCATCAAGCACATCATGCGACGCTACCCGACCCAGGACATCCGGCCGGGCGACGCCTTCATCGGCAACGATGCCTACGAGGGCGGCGGCACGCATCTGCCCGACATCGTCGTCGCCGAGCCGATCTTCATCGATGGCCGCATGGTCGCCTGGACGGTGAACCTCGCCCACCATGCCGACTTCGTCGATCGCGGCCACGCCCATATCTATCAGGAGGGCCTGCGCATCCCGCCGGTGCGGCTCTATCGTGGCGGCGAGCTGCAGAAGGACGTGCAGGACCTGATCCTGCTGAACTGCCAGGTGCCGTCCGAGCGGCTGTCCGACCTGCGCGCCCAGATGGCGGCCAACCGAGTCGGCGTGCAGCGCTTCCAGGCGCTGGCGGCCAAGTACGGCATCGAGACGGTGCTGCAGGCCGGCGCGGCGCTGATGGACTACGCCGAGCGCAAGATGCGCGCGGCCATTGCCGCCATGCCCGACGGCACCTGGCGCTTCGAGGACGTGTTCGACAACGAGGAGGTGGCCGGCCTGCTGCCGATGTCCGTCGAGGTGACGGTGAAGGGCGAGGAGATGTCGCTTGCCTTCGACGCACCCGAGCAGATGCGCGCCGGCATCAACATGACCTACACCGCGCTGCTGGCCACGACCTACTACGTCGTGAAGTCGGTGCTCGATCCAGGCATCCCGCCCAACGCCGGCCTCGCGCGGCCGCTGAAAATCACCGCGCCCGAGGGCAGCATCCTGAACTGCCTGCCGCCCGCCGCGGTCAACGGCCGGCTGCAAACCTGCCAGCGCGTCTCCGACATGATTCTAGGCGCCCTGGCGCAATCGGTGCCCGAACGCGTCATGGCCTGCTCGAACTCGGCCTGCACGGTGGCCTACTTCATCGGCAAGCGGCCCAATGATGGCTCGACCTGGGTCTATCTCGAGACGATCGGCGGCGGCAGCGGCGCCCGCGCCCACAAGGACGGGCTGGACGGCGTGCACGTCCACACCACCAACACCTCGAACCTACCGGTCGAGGCGCTGGAGATCGAATATCCCTTGCTGCTGACGCGCTACGAGCTGGTCGAGGATTCCGGCGGCGTCGGCCAGTATCGCGGCGGCATGGGCCTGCGCCGCGTCTACCAGGCGACCCACGACTGCCGCGTGCGCGTCGACCTCACGCGCCAGCGCTCGCGGAGCTGGGGCCTGTTCGGCGGCGGCGCCGGGGCACACGGCAAGGTCGAGGCCGGGCCGGGGGTCGTGTTCGAGGGCGATTCAGCCGTATTGAAGACCGGCCAGTGGTTCGCCTTGGTGACGCCAGGCGCCGGCGGCTTCGGCCCGCCGCAGCAA
>DATGZZ010000308.1:0-2838 GCA_035296945.1 Reyranella sp. | reverse complement strand
CTTCACGAGCTACCAGGAACTCTGACCGTCGGTCCGCAGGGCGAATTGCCTTGCACCGTCGCCACGAACGCCTAGGCTTGCCGGATAACAAGACGTATCTGGGAGGCTACAAATGGCTGTAGTGCGCCGCCGCGCCGTGCTGGCCGGCAGCATGGGCGCCGCTCTCTGGGTACCCCGCGTCAACGCCCAGGCCAATTGGCCGAAGGGGCCGATCAAGTTCATCGTGCCCTTCCCGCCGGGCGGCGGCACCGATCCGATCGCGCGCATCATCGCGGCCAAGCTGGGCGAAAACACCGGCTGGCAGATCGTGGTCGAGAACAAGCCGGGTGCCGCCGGCGTGATCGGCGCTACGGCGACGGCCAACTCGCCGCCCGACGGCCAGACCTGGATGGTCACTTTCGACAGCCACATCCTCAGCCCCGCCTTCACGCCCAACCTGACCTACAAGGACTCCGATCTCTTCAACGTGATGCTGGTCGGCCGCGCGCCGCTGGTCATCGCCTGCCATCCCGACCGCCCCTACAAGACCTTCGCCGAGGTCGCCGCCGACGCCCGCAAGCGGCCGGGCCAGGTCAGCATCGGCATGCTGTCGGCCAGCCAGTCGCTGCTGCTGATGACTCATGTGAGGAAGGAGAACGGCTTCGACGCCAACTTCATCTTCTACAAGGGCGGCGGGCCGACCGTGCAGGATGCGCTGGCCGGCGTGACCGACATGTGCATCACCACCCTGGTGTCGGCGGTGCCCTACTGCCGGACCGGCAAGCTCCGCGCGCTGGCCACCACCGGCGAGAAGCGGCCGCCGGCGCTCGCCGACACGCCGACGCTCGCCGAGCAGGGCATAAAGTCCTATCCGACCTATTCATGGTGGGGCCTCTACGGGCCCGCCGGCATGCCGCGGCCGATCGTCGATCGCATGAACGCCGAGCTCGCCAAGGCCGTGCGATCGGCCGACGTGACGCAGAAATTCGTCGAGCAGATCCATCTCGAAGTCCTCGCCAGCTCGCCCGAGGAGTTCGCCACCTTCCACAAGGCCGAGCAGGAGCGTTGGTTCAAGGTCATCAAGGACAACGACATCAAGGCAACAGACTGAAAACGAAAAAGACAAAGCCGAAAATTCAGGGAGGCTAGAAAATGTCCGTACTGCGTCGCCGTGCCGTCGTGGCCGGCAGTCTTGCTGCGTCTCTTGGCGTACCCGCGGTCGTCAAGGCCCAGGCTGACTGGCCGAAGGGAACGATCAAGTTCATCGTGCCCTTCCCGCCCGGCGGTTCCGCCGATCCGATCACCCGCATCATCCAGGCCAAGCTCATCGAGAACACCGGCTGGAACGTCGTGGTCGAGAACAAGCCAGGCGGCAGCGGCGTCGTCGGCGCCTCGGTCGCGGCAAACTCGCCGCCCGACGGCAACACCTGGCTGATCGTGTTCGACAACCACATCCTCAACGCGATGTGGGGCCTGCCCCTGCCCTACAAGGACAGCGACCTGATGCCGGTCACCCAGATCGGCCGCAGCGCCCAGGGCATCGCCGCCTATCCGACGCGGCCTTACAACAGCTTTGCCGAGATGGTGAAGGCGGCCAAGGCCGAGCCCGGCAAGATCAGCGTCGGCGCACTGGCCGCCAGCCTCGCCCAGATCTTCCTGGCCTTCGTGCAGAAGGAGAACGGCTTCGAGCTCAACACCATCCCCTACAAGGGCGGCGGGCCGCTCTACCAGGACGCGCTCGCGGGCGTCACCGACCTCTCGGTCAGCAGCCTCGCCAACATGATGCCGCACGTGGCGGCGGGCAAACTGAAGCTGATCGGCGTCACCGGCGACAAGCGCAGCAAGCTCGCGCCCAACGTCGCCACGCTGGCCGAGCAGGGCATCAAGGCCATGCCGTCCTTCTCGTGGTGGGGCGTCTATGCGCCGGCCGGCACGCCCAAGCCGATCGTCGAGCGCATGCTGGCCGAGATCGGCAAGGCCGTGCGCTCGCCCGACGTGACCCAAAAATTCGTCGATCAGTTCGACATGGAGATCACGCTGCCCCCGCCGGACCAGTTCGCCGCCTTCGTCGCCAAGGAGCAGGACCTCTGGGGCAAGGTGATCAAGGACAACAGCCTCAAGCCCGAGTGAGCTTCTGCAGCTCGCCGACGGCGCGCAGGAAGCTGTCGGCGGGCGTCGACTCGGGATCGATCAGGCGATGGAGACGAAAGCCGTCTTCCAACGCCAGCAACATGGCGCCGGCCCAGGCCGGATCGCCAACCTCTTGCGTGGTCGCGACGACGATGTCGGCGACCAGCTTGCGCCGTGCGCGCAGGCGCTTGGCGAGTTCGGGTCGCCGCTTCTCCGCGCGGGCGACGTAGAGGATCATTTCCATGTGCAGGAGCGGCGCACGGCCCAGCGGATCGTGGCGGCTGCGCTCGGTGGCGCGTAACGCGGCGACGAAGTCGGCCGCCGTCCTGTGCTGGGCCAGCAGGGTGCGGTGAAACGCCAGCGCCTGCTCGACATGGTCTTCGAGCATGGCCGCGATCAGCTCGTCCTTGTCGGCGAAGTTCGAATAGAAGGCGCCGCGCGTAAGGCCGGCGGCGGCCGCGATCGCCTCGATGCTGGCAGCACCGATGCCCTGCTCCTCGAACACCTCGGCGGCGGCCTGGAACAGCTTTTCCCGCGTTTCCCCGCGAGTCGGTCGGGTTCTCACTCTTGACATGCGCGGGAAATCTATCACATTGCAACTCGATACAGTATTGTATCGACTTGCACAAGAGGCCTGTCATGAGCCAGCCCGCGACCGCCCCGACCATGGCCGACAATTTCTTCCTCGAGGCGATGAAGCCCGCCTTCCGCGAAGATCCCTACCCGTTC
>DATGZZ010000307.1:0-2580 GCA_035296945.1 Reyranella sp. | reverse complement strand
CAGCGCCCAGCGCAGGCCCATCATGCCGGGCTGCTTGCGCCAGCCGACGATGCGCTTGCGGCTCTCCGGATCATCGAGCTCGAACTGGCCCATCACGGCGAAACGGTCGGGATATTTCTGCGCCGCCGCCAGCGCGAGCTGGTTGGAGGTCGGATCCCAGCTATAGGGCGGGTGGATCAGCGCGGCGTCGACGCCCGCCTCGTCCATCTCCTTCAGCGCCTCCTCGGCGGTGAACTTCTCAACCTTGCGATGCAGCCCGCTGGGCGGCGTCACGGTCTGTGACCAGATGTGGATCTGGGCGTCGATGATCTTCATGGCGTTCCTCCGGTGGGGCGATACTATCAGGCATCCGAGCCGCGGAGTGCCAATGGTTGCCACCGACAAGCTGTTCGCCGGATCGATCCCCGAAATTTACGACCGCTTCCTGGTGCCGATGATCTTCGAGCCTTATGCCGTCGATCTCGCCGGTCGTGTCGCCGCCCTGGCGCCGAACGACGTGCTGGAGACGGCGGCGGGGACGGGCGTGCTCACGCGTGCACTCAGTCAGCAGCTGCCGGCGTCGGCGCACATCGTCGCCACCGATCTCAACCAGCCGATGCTCGACCAGGCCGCCAGGCGGCAACAGGCCGGCACAGTCGAATGGAAGCAGGCCGATGCGCTCGCCCTGCCATTCGCCGATGGCAGCTTCGATGCCGTCGCTTGCCAGTTCGGCGTCATGTTCTTTCCCGACAAGGTGCAGGGCTACAAGGAAGCGCGCCGGGTCCTGAGGCCGGGCGGGCGCTTCTTCTTCAGCGTGTGGGACGAGATCGCCGAGAACGAGTTCGCCGACGTCGTCACGCAAGCGTTGGCCGAAATCTTCCCCGGCGATCCGCCGCGCTTCATGGCGCGCACGCCGCACGGCCATCACGATGTCGCGCGCATCCGGCAGGAGCTCAAGGCGGCAGGCTTCGCCGACGTCGCCACCGATGCAGTCGATGCCCGCAGCAAGGCGCCGTCGGCCCGTCATGTCGCCGTCGCCTACTGTCAGGGCACGCCACTGCGCAACGAGATCGAGGCGCGGGATGCCTCGCGCCTGGAGGAGGCCACAAGCCGGGCCGCCGCGGCGGTGGCGCAGCGCTTCGGCACGGCGGCCGTCGATGGCCGCATCCGGGCGATCGTGATCACTGCTTCGTAGAGCGTGCGTCCTCGCTGTCCGAGTCATTCCTCGCCATCGCGGCCGGGCGGCTGCGTCAGGATCGCGACAAAGTGATAAAGTGAAAGCACTGCTGGCAGTCGGGGCCAGCGACACAACGAATGGCGTGATCGCCGGGTCGATGGGCTACACATGGCCCCTCATGGAGCGCCAAAAGTCGCGAAACCGGAATTGACGGACTTGACTATAGTGCTTGACCTCATGTGCACTTGAGTTATAATACCGGCCGGGTGCGTTGCGTCTGCGTGTTGCCGCTCTATGCATCGTTTGATCCGAGACCCAAGGGCGCGGCAGGCACTGCGCGCGGCCCCGTCCGGTTGCTTGCATCCGGACGGGCCGATGCTCCCCCTCCCGCGACTAATTCGGTGTCGGCGCGTTGGCGTCGAGCAGCTTCTCGCGCTTGAGCTCGCTCCACAGCTCGGCCGGGATCTTGACCGACAGCCGCGCGATGTTCTGCTTCACCTCCGCGCTGCTGAGCGCGCCCGGGATCACCGAGCAGAGCGCGGGATGGAACAGCGGGAACTGCAGGGCGGCGGCGCCCAGTTCGACGCCGTGGCGCTGGCAGACCGCCTCGATCTTCTGCGCCTTCTCGATCAGGGGCGCGGGTGCGGCCACGTAGTCGTGCGTGGCGCCTGGCTTCACGCCGCCGGTCAGGATGCCGGAATTGTACGGGCCGCCCAGGATGACCGAGACGCCGCGCTTGACGCACTCGGGCAGGAACTCTTCCAAGCCGCCCTGTTCCAGCAGCGTGTAGCGGCCGGCCAGCAGCATGCAGTCGAAGTCGCCGGCCTTGATGAAGCGCAGGCTGGTGTCGGATTCGTTGATGCCGACGCCGATCGCGCCGATGACTCCGGCCTTGCGCAATTCGTCGAGCGCCTTGAATCCCGAATCCATCACCGTCTTGAAGCGCTCGTCGAGGATCTTGCGGTCCTTGATGGTCCAGAAGTCGACGTCGTGGATCAGGGCGATGTCGATCTTGGCCAGCCCGAGCCGCAGGTGCGAATGTTCCAGCGAGCGCATGACGCCGTCGTAGGTGTAGTCGAACACCGGCGCGAAGCCCGGCAGGCCGTTCTCGCGGAACTCGGCGGGTGGTTTCTCGCCGGGCTTCATGGCGTGCAGGATGCGACCGACCTTGGTCGACAGCACGAACTCCTCGCGCGGCTTGGCGCGCAATGCGGCGCCCATGCGCAGCTCGCTGCGGCCGTAGCCGTAGAACGGGGAAGTATCGAAGTAGCGCACGCCGCTCTCGTAGGCGGCGTCGCTCAGCGCCACCGCCTCGGCATCGGAGATGGTGGCGCGAAAGCCACCCATCGGTGCCCCGCCCAGGCCCAGCGTCGTGACTTCGAGCTTCGTCTTGCCGACGCGGCGTTTGGGCAGGGTTGTCATGG
>DATGZZ010000306.1:0-7928 GCA_035296945.1 Reyranella sp. | reverse complement strand
GCGCCCTACGGCACGCAGAAATTAGGCAAGCGCCGACCGCGTGGCGGACTTGCCAACGTAGATAACTTGGGTTATATTTCAGTTATGAGTGACCTGCGGTATCGCCTATCCGACTACCGCAGGTCACGATCACAAGGCGCCGAAGCCTTAGCCGAGCTGGATCCAGGTCGTCTTCACCTGGGTGAACTTGTCGAAGGCATGGAGCGACTTGTCGCGGCCGATGCCCGACTGCTTATAACCGCCGAACGGCGTGGTGATGTCGCCACCGTCGTAGGTGTTGACCCACACCGAGCCGGCGCGCAGGCCCTTGGCGAACTTGAAGGCCTTGTTGATGTCGGCCGTGAAGATCGCCGAGGCCAGGCCGTAGATCGTGTCGTTGGCTACGGTCAGCGCCTGCTCGGCATCCTTGACCGGGATGACCGAGAGCACCGGCCCGAAGATCTCCTCCTGGGCGATCCTCATCTTGTTGTCGACCTGGTCGAACACGGTGGGCTCGATGAACGAGCCGGCATTGTCGATGTGGACCTGCTTGCCGCCCATCTTGAGCTTGGCGCCTTCCTTCTGGCCGGCCTCGATGTAGCCCATGACGCGCTTGGTCTGGACGTCGTCGACCATGGCGCCCATCTGGGTCTTGGGATCGAGCGGATCGCCCGGCATCATCTTCTGGCCGATCGCCATGACCTTCTCGAGGAAGGCGTCCTTGATCGTGTCTTCGACGATCAGGCGCGAGCCCGCGGTGCAGACCTCGCCCTGGTTGAACCAGATGCCGAAGGCGGTGCGCTGGGCCGCGACATCGAGGTCGGGCGCGTCGCCCAGCACGATGTTGGGCGACTTGCCGCCGCACTCCAGCCAGACCTGCTTCATGTTCGATTCGCCGGAGTACTTCAGGAAGTACTTGCCGACCTCGGTCGAGCCCGTGAACGCCAGCACGTCGACGTCCATGTGGCGGCCGAGCGCCTGGCCCGCGGTCTCGCCGAAGCCCGGCAGCACGTTGAACACGCCCTCGGGGATGCCGGCCTCGGCGGCGAGCTCGGCCAGGCGGATGGCGGTGAGGGGAGACTGCTCGGCGGGTTTCAGGATCACCGAGTTGCCGGCAGCGAGCGCCGGCGAGATCTTCCAGCAGGCCATCAGCAGCGGGAAGTTCCACGGCACGACGGCGGCCACGACGCCGGCCGGCTCGCGCGTGATCATGGCGACGACGTTGCCCGGGGTGGGGGCGACCTCGTCGTAGATCTTGTCGATCGCCTCGCCGAACCACTGCACGGTGTTGGCCGAGCCCGGGATGTCGACGCGGGTCGAGTAGGCGATGGGCTTGCCCATGTCGAGCGTCTCGAGCAGCGCCAGCTCGTCGCGGTTCTTCATCATCAGCTCGGCGAGCTTCAGCATGATGCGCTTGCGGTTGGCCGGCGGCATGTTGGCCCAGGTGCCCTTGTCGAAGGCGGCGCGCGCGGCCTTCACGGCGGCGTCGACGTCGGCCTGCTCGCAGGCCGCGACCTTGGTCAGCACCTGGCCGGTCGCCGGGTTCACGCAGTCGAAGGTCTTGCCGGTGAGGGAAGGGGTGAACTTGCCGCCGATGAAAGCCTGGTTGCGGTAGCTCAAGCCGCCGACGCGGCCCTTCCAATCGTCGCGCGAAAGCTGGGCGCTCATGTTTCGTTCCCCTCCGTTTGTGGAGGGCGGAGCCTAGACAGTTTTCACGTCGATAGGAATCGAAAGACGATTCCCTCGAGCGAGCGGGGAGAAGTCAGCCCCGCCCGCGGAGCGGTGATGAGCAAGGGGAGGAGGATTGGCCTCCTAAGCGCCGGCGATCGCCTTCACCTCGAGGAAGTCCTCGATCCCGTACTTGCCCCACTCGCGACCGTTGCCGGACTGCTTGTAGCCGCCGAACGGGGCGGTGCGCTCGTTCGGAACGCCATTCAGGTTGACGTTGCCGGCGCGGATTTGCTTGCCGACGCGCTTGGCGCTTTCGACCGAGCCGGCGGAAACGTAGCCGGCGAGGCCGTAGGGTGTGTCGTTGGCGATCTTGACCGCTTCGGCCTCGTCCTTGGCGCCGAGTATGGTGATCACCGGTCCGAAGATCTCCTCGCGGGCGATCGTCATGTTGTTGGTCACGTCGGCGAACACGGTCGGGCGAACATAGAAGCCCTTGTTGACGCCCTCAGGCAGGCCCGGACCGCCGGCGACGAGCGTCGCGCCCTCGTCGACGCCCTTCTTGATCAGCGCCTGAATCTTGTCCCACTGAGTGCGATTGACCACGGGACCGATCGTGGTGCCCTCGGCCTTCGGGTCGCCCGCCTTCGTCTTGTCGGCGACGGCCTTCGCGATCGCCTTCACTTCACTCATCTTGCTCGACGGCACGATCATGCGTGTCGGCGCGTTGCAGGACTGGCCCGAGTTGTTGAACACTTGAGCCACGCCGCCGGAGACCGCCTTGGTGAAGTCGGCGTCTTCCAGGATGACGTTCGGCGACTTGCCGCCGAGCTCCTGGCTGACGCGCTTGACGGTATTGGCGGCGCGTTTGGCGACATCGATGCCGGCGCGGGTCGAGCCGGTGAACGAAATCATGTCGATGCCTTCGTGCTCGCTCATGGCGACGCCGACTTCGGGGCCAAGGCCGTTGACGAGGTTGAATACGCCCTTCGGGACGCCGGCTGCGTGCATGACTTCGGCGAAGATCAGGGCCGAGCTCGGCGTGGATTCCGACGGCTTCAGGATCATGGTGCAGCCGGCGGCGATCGCGGGCGCGACCTTGCAGGCGATCTGGTTGAGCGGCCAGTTCCACGGGGTGATCATGCCGACCACACCGATCGGTTCGCGCACGACGGTGGCCGTGCCGACCTTCTCCTCGAAGTGATAGTCCTTCAGCACCTGCAAGGTCGACATCAGGTGACCGAGGCCGGCGCCGGCCTGCGCACGCTCGGCCATCGGGAGCGGCGCTCCCATTTCGTCGGAGATGGCGGCGCCAATTTCCTTGGAGCGCGCTTTGTAGGCGTCGATGATCTTCTCGAGCAGCGCGATGCGCTCCTCGCGCGTCGTCACCGAGAAGGTCTCAAACGCCCTGCGGGCGGCGGCAACGGCCTTGTCCACGTCCGCCTTCGAGCCGACGGCTACGTCATACATGGGCTCTTCGGTGGCCGGATTGACCACGGGGACCGTCTTCATGACGGCCGGGTCGACCCAGGCGCCGTCGATGTAGAATTTCGTGCGATTGACCATTTGGCTAATCCTTCTGATTTCGGGGCCCTATCGGACAGTGGAAATGTTAGCGACTGGGTGGCGGTCTGCCTACAGAGGAGGCTGGCCTCTACCTCGGCCCACGACGACGCCCGTATCCAGCAACGAAAAAGCCGCCCGGAAGGGCGGCCAGATCGCTCGGAAGAGGTCCCTTGCGGGACGTCACTTCATCTTGGATTCCTTGAAGACGACGTGCTTGCGCACGACGGGGTCGTACTTCTTCAGCTCCATCTTCTCGGTCTTGGTGCGCGGGTTCTTGCGCGTCACGTAATAGAAGCCGGTGTCGGCGCTGGACACCATCTTGATCAGGATCGAGGTCGGCTTGGCCATGGTCTTGTCCCTATGCCCGGAAGGGCGAATTCCTGGAAGGCGGGCAAACTAGTCGCTGGCCCGTCCATGTCAAGCCGTACGTCAGGCCGCCTATTGGCGGCCCTACTGGCGAGCCGTCGCGGTGGCCTGCTGGGCCGCTGCCTGCACGGCGTGGGCATAGAGCGTACGGTCGCGCAGCAGCCGGGTGGCGATCTCGACGTCGCGCTCCGGGCTGGTGTCGCCCGGCGGGCAGACCTTGCGCAGGTCGGACACTTCCTGGTGGGTCGGGTTGCGCAGTGCGTGCCAGCGCATCAGCGTGCCCTGGCTGGAATCGACCGAGCTGGCATTGAGCTGGCCGACATCGGCGATCTTGGAACTGCAGATGTTCGGCAGCACGCCGAGCTCGTTCCAGGTGTAGCCCGACGGCGCGTTCAGCCGCGACCAGGTCAGGATGAGCTCGCCTTCGTTGGCGAGGCGAACCACGGTCTGCACGGTGCCCTTGCCGTAGCTGGTGCTGCCGACGACGACGGCGCGGCCGCGGTCCTGCAGGGCGGCGGCGACGATCTCGGCCGCCGAAGCGGAGCCGCCGTTCATCAGCACGACGATCGGCATGTCCGGCGTCTTGCTGCCGTTGCCGCTCTTGTAGGTGCGCCGGCTGTCGGGATGGCGGCCGCTCGTGGAGAAGATGGTGCCGTTGTTGATGAACAGCTCCGACACGGTCTGCGCCTGGTCGAGCAGGCCGCCGCGGTTGGAGCGCATGTCGATGATGACGCCCGCCATGTCCTTGCCGAGCTCGGCCTTGGCCTTGTCAACCGCCGCCTTGAGATTGTCGGTGGTGGCGCTGTTGAAGCCCGTCAGGTGGATCAGCGCGACGTCGCCGCGCCGCTCGTACTTGACGGTGGTCGGGATGATGCGGCCGCGCTTCATGCTGATCACGTATTCGCCGCCCTGCGAGGCGCGCAGCACGGTGATCGCCACCGGCGCGCCGACCGAACCGCGCAGCTTGCCGACGACGTCGCTCAGCGGCCGGTCGATCATCGATTCGCTGTCGATCGACAGGATCTGGTCGCCGACCTGGATGCCGGCCTTGGCGGCGGGCGAGCCGTCCTGGACGGCGCGGATCATGATCTTCTTTTCGTCGGTGCGCTCGACGGTGATACCGACACCGCCGCCGCCGTCGCGCTGGAAACGGTTGTCGCGCGCCTCGTCGGGATCGGCGTAGCGGCTGTTGCGGTCGAGCTGCTTGGTGGTGGCGGTCATCGCCTCGCGGATCAGCGTCTGGCGGTCCGTGTGCTGCAGCGCCGGCGAGGAGTCGAGGGAGCCGGCCATCAGCTCGGCCAGCATGGCGCCCCAGGCGCGGCCGTCGGCGGGATCGGCCGGGGTGGGTCGGCTCAGTACCTCGCGGCCATCGCGCTTGACGGTGAAGATGCCGTCGGAGGTCTCCAGGACCATGGCCGGATCGGCGCCGGCGAAGCCGCGGTAGGTCTCGGTCGAGAGCGCCCGGAAGTTCGGTTCGAACAGGTGGCGGTCGCCGATGGCGCGGTAGGCCTGGAGGACGACCCGTTCGAGGTTGACGTCGGCTGCGACCGACGGATTGCGGCCCGAGGTGGCCTGCGGCGCGTCGGTGGAGGTCGCACAGGAGACGACCAATGATGAAGCGATAAGGGCGGCAGCCGCACGCGGCACCGCCTTACGTAGAAAAGGGATCAGCGACACTTCCATACCCAGCAACGGCGCGACAATAGCACAGGCCGTCGGCGGGCGGCCACGTTTTCAGGCTGAGGGGTCGTAACTCCCGGTCGAAGGCTTGGGAGCAGCTATCCGGTGCGCCCACAGGAGCGCAATGACGGCGCCTTTTATGCGAGGCAGCAGGACGAGTGCAAGGACAACCGAGAGCGGAAGCCACAATGCCGCATGAACCCACAGTGGCGGGTGACCGCCGTAGCGTTCGACCATCAGGACGAGCGGCACGACGATGTGGCCGACTGCAAAAATGGTGAAGTACGCCGGCGCATCGTCGGCGCGGTATGGCTCGAGCGCCAGCTCGCAGGCCGGGCAGTGGCTGCGCATCTTGAGGAAGCTCGAGAACAGACTGCCGGCGCCGCAGCGCGGGCACCTGCCGCGCCAGCCGCGCCACAGGCATGTCCAGATGTCCGCGCGTTCCTCTTTCATGGCGCCAAGATGGGGCTTGGCTCTATCGCCGTCGTCGCGACCGTTTGTCCTTCGGTGCTCCGCGATGCGCGACCGGACGCCGCGGTGCGCTGCGCGCATGGCGCTGGCCGCGCGGCAGGGCATGGCGTTCGACGCGCTCGACGACGTCGACGATCTCGAACAGCAGGCCGCCCGTAGCGATGTCGGCCTCGGCCAGTTTCAGCCGCAATCGGTCGCCCAGGCCGAACGTCTCGCCGGTCCGCTCGCCTATGAGCATCTGGCGGCCTTCGTCGTGGCGGAAGAATTCCTGGCCGAGCGACCGGATGGGGATAAGCCCGTCGGCGCCGCTGGCATCGAGTGCCGCGAACAGGCCGAAGCGGGTGACGCTGGTGACGCGGCCGGGGAAGGTGGCGCCGACGTGGGCCGCCATGTAGGCCGCGACATAGCGGTCCATGGCGGAGCGCTCGGCCGCCACGGCGCGTCGTTCGCACATGGAAAGGTGCTCGCCGAACTCGGCGAAGCGGCCCTTGTCGGCGTCGGGCAGCCCGCCTTCGCCCAGGCCATAGGCCGAAATCAGGGCGCGGTGAACGATCAGGTCGGGAAAGCGGCGGATCGGCGACGTGAAGTGGGCGTAGCGCGCCAGCGCCAGGCCGAAATGCCCGAGATTGTCGGGGCTGTAGACCGCCTGGCTCTGGCTGCGCAGCATGGTCTCGTTGACCAGGCGGGCCACCGGCTTGTCCGCGACCTGGTGCAGGACGCGGTTGAGGTCGGCCGGCCGCAGGCGCGGGCCGGCGGGCAGGGCGACGCCCAGGGTGCCCAGGAACTCGCGCAGGCCTTCGATCTTGGCGGCGTCGGGGTTGTCATGGACGCGGTACAGGCAGGGGGTGTGGCGCTGCTCCAGCGCCTGGGCAGCCGCGACGTTGGCCAGCACCATGAACTCCTCGATCAGCTTGTGGCTGTCGAGCCGTTCGCGCACGCCGATCTCGGCGATGCGGCCGTCCTCGCCCAGGGTGACCTGGCGCTCGGGCAGGTCGAGGTCGAGCGCCCCGCGCTTCTCTCGTGCCGCCAACAGAACCTTGAAGGCGCCGTAGAGCGGCCGGACGACGCTGCCCATCAGCGGCGCGATCTCGGCGTCGGGCGTGCCGTCCTGGGCGCGCTGGACGCGGGTGTAGGTGAGCCGCGCGGCCGAGCGGATCATGGCGCGGTGGAAGCGGTGGCGTTTCAGATGCCCTTCGGCGTCGATCCACATTTCCGCCACCAAGACCGGCCGGTCCTGCTGCGGGACCAGCGAGCACCAATGGTTGGAGAGCGCCTCGGGCAGCATGGGCACGACGCGGTCGGGGAAATAGACCGAGGTGCCGCGGCGGTAGGCGGCACGGTCGAGCGGCTTGTCGTGCCGCACGTACCAGGCGACGTCGGCGATGGCGACCAGGATGCGCCAGCCACCGGGATGGTCGGGGTCGGGTTCGGCGAACACCGCGTCGTCGAAGTCGCGGGCATCCTCGCCGTCGATCGTGACCAGGGGCGTGTCGCGCAGGTCGAGGCGCTGGCCCAAGGGGGCGGCGCGGGCGCGCTCGGCCTCCTCCAGCGCCGCCGGCGGGAACTCGACCGGGATGTCGTTGGCCGCGATCGAGATCAGGCTGACGGTGCGCGGATCGCTCATCGGCCCGACGCGCTCGATCACGCTGGCGCGCCGGGCGAGCGCGCCGCCCGCCGGCTCGACCCAGACGATGTCGCCCGGCTCGGCGCCGTTCTTGTCGGCCGGCCGGATGTCGAAGCTCAGCTTCAGCTTGCGGTCGGTCGGGGTCACGAGGCCGATGCCGTTGCGGCCGTCGGGCTCTTCGTAGAGCCCCAGCACCTTGCGCGGTGCGCTGCCCAGCAGGCGGATGACGCGGGCCTCGTAGGTGGTCTTGCCGCGGCGCTTCAGCGAAGCGAGCACGCGGTCGCCGACGGCGGGGGCCACGCCGCCGCGGGCCGCCTGCGGGACGATCTCGATGCGGGGCGGCGGCCCGTCTTGTTCTTCGTCGTGGCGGCGCGGCACGGCCAGCAGATGGCCGTCGTCGTCGACCCGCACGATCTCCAGTACGGTGATATCAGTCAGTGCTTTTGGATCCTTGAATGTCTTGGCGCGGTCGGCGGCGATGTCGCCTGAATCGCGCAAATTGCGCAGGAGCTCCTTGAGCTCGATGCGCTGGTCGCCCTTCAGCCCGAAGGCGCGCGCAATCTCGCGCTTGCCG
>DATGZZ010000305.1:0-3658 GCA_035296945.1 Reyranella sp. | reverse complement strand
CGG
The DNA here is from genome assembly GCA_035296945.1 of Reyranella sp. Classification (GTDB taxonomy): domain Bacteria; phylum Pseudomonadota; class Alphaproteobacteria; order Reyranellales; family Reyranellaceae; genus Reyranella. The sequence goes on along the minus strand of DATGZZ010000305.1, from coordinate 3,655 downwards.
GTCGATGCCGTGGCGTCGATGCTCTATCGCGACTACAGCCGGCCGGCCGACGCCTGGATCCCCAATATCTACGGCGGCCGCGAAAACCTCGAGGCCGTGGGCTTCCTGCGCCATCTCAACGCCGTCGTGGCCGAGCGCTGTCCCGGCGCCATCGTCGTCGCCGAGGAATCGACAGCCTGGCCCGGCGTCACCCAGGCGCAGCCCGATGGGCTGGGCTTCTCCTATAAATGGAACATGGGGTGGATGCACGACACGCTGCGCTACATCGAGCACGAGCCCATCCATCGCGCCTACCACCACGACGACATCACCTTTGGCCTGCTCTACGGCTTCTCGGAGAAGTTCATCCTGCCGATCTCCCACGACGAAGTCGTGCACGGCAAAGGCTCGCTGCTTGCCAAGATGCCGGGCGACCGCTGGCAGCGCTTCGCGAACCTGCGCGCCTATCTCGGCTTCATGTGGGCGCATCCCGGCAAGAAGCTCCTGTTCATGGGCTGCGAGATCGCCCAGCCGCACGAATGGAACCACGACGCCGAGATCGACTGGGGCCTGCTCGGCGACCCGGCCCATGGCGGCATCCAGCGGCTGGTGCGCGACCTCAACCGGCTCTACACGGCGGAGCCTGCCCTGCATCGGCGCGACGCCGAGCCGGAGGGCTTCCGCTGGCTGATCGGCGACGATCGCGCCAATTCCGTCTTCGCCTTCCTGCGCCAAGGACGGGACGGGGGCCGCGAAGCCGACGCCCCGATCCTGGTTGTCTGCAACATGACGCCGTTGCCGCGGCATGGCTATCGTGTCGGCGTGCCGCGGCCTGGCCGCTGGCGTGAGATCGCCAACACCGATTCCCGTTTCTACGGTGGCAGCGACCTCGGCAATGACGGCGGCGCCGTCGCCCACGACCAGCCCGCGCACGGTGAGGCTCAATCCGTCCTGTTGACCCTGCCGCCGCTCGCCACGGTGATGCTGCGCGCGGAGAGCTGAAATGGCGTGGCCCGATCGCCTGCTGGCGGGTTCGCCTTATCCGCTGGGTGCCACGTGGGACGGGCTCGGCACAAATTTCGCGGTTTTCTCCGCCCATGCCACCAGGGTCGAGCTCTGTATCTTCGACCCATCGGGCCGTCGCGAGATCGTCCGCTTCGACTTGCCGGAATGCACCGACGAGGTCTGGCATGGCTACATGCCCAACGCGCGCGCCGGCCTGATCTACGGCTATCGCGCCTACGGGCCGTACGAGCCGCAGCATGGCCATCGCTTCAACCATCACAAGCTTCTGCTCGATCCCTATGCCAAGCGCATCGCCGGCGAGCTGCGTCCTTCCGATGCGCTCTATGGCTATCGGGTGAACTCGCCGCGTGGCGACCTCTCCTTCGATCGCCGCGACAGCGCGCCGGGGATGCTGAAGGCCGTCGTCACTGACGACAGCTTCAACTGGGCTGACGACCGCCCACCCAACGTGCCGTGGTCGGATACGGTGATCTACGAGGCCCATGTGCGCGGGCTCAGCATGCTGCGCCAGGACCTGAGGCCCAACGAGCGCGGCACCTTCGCGGCCGTCGGCGACCCGCATTTCATCGACCACATCAGGCGGCTGGGCGTCACGGCGGTCGAGCTGCTGCCCGTCCACGCCTTCGTGCAGGACCGCAACCTGCTGCAGAAGGGGCTGCGCAACTACTGGGGCTACAACACCGTCGGCTTCTTCGCGCCCGAGCCGCGCTACCTGTCGGACAACACCCTCGATGAGATGCGCATTGCCGTGCGCCGCCTGCACGCCGCGGGCATCGAGCTGATCCTCGACGTCGTCTACAACCACACCGCCGAGGGCAGCGAACTGGGGCCGACGCTCTCGTTCCGCGGCCTCGACAACGCCAGCTACTACCACCTCGTTGCCGACAATCCACGCCATTGCGTCAACGACACCGGCACTGGCAACACGGTGAACCTTTCGACACCGCGCGTGTTGCAGATGGTGATGGATTCGCTGCGCTACTGGGTCACCTCCTTTCACGTCGACGGCTTCCGCTTCGACCTCGGCGTCACGCTCGGCCGCGAGGCGCATGGTTTCGATCCCGGTTCCGGCTTCTTCGACGCCATCCGCCAGGACCCGGTGCTGTCGCGTGTAAAGCTGATCTCCGAGCCCTGGGATATCGGACCGGGCGGCTACCAGCTCGGCAACCATCCGCCGGGCTTCGCCGAGTGGAACGACCGGTTTCGCGACGGTATCCGCCGCTACTGGCGCGGCGACGACGGCCAGCGCTCGGATTTCGCCGGCCGCCTCGCGGGGTCGGCCGACTTCTTCGACAAGCAGGGCCGGCGGCCGTGGGCGTCGATAAACTACGCCGCCAGCCACGACGGCTTCACCCTGGCCGACACGGTGAGTTACGCCGAGCGCCACAACGAGGCCAACGGCGAGGACAACAACGACGGCCACGCCGACAACTACTCGGCCAACTGGGGCGCCGAGGGTCCGACCGACGATCCCGCCATCCTCGACACGCGCCAGAGCCTGCAGCGCGCGCTGCTCGCCACCGTGTTCCTGGCGCAGGGCACGCCTATGTTGCTCTGCGGCGACGAGTTCGGCCGCACCCAGAAGGGCAACAACAATGCCTACTGCCAGGACAATGAGATCTCATGGGTCGACTGGAAGCAGGCCGAGGGCGAGGAGGGCAGGAACCTCGCCCGGTTCGCCGCCAGGATCGTCGACTTGCGCCGCCGCCATGCCGTGCTGCGCAGCCCCCGCTTCATGCATGGCAAGGACGAACTGGTCGAGGGTATTCCCGACATCGCCTGGTTCGACGTCTCGGGCGAGCTGGTCTCCAATGACTCGTGGAACAACCCGAAGGAGCAGCGCTTGGTGCTGCGCCGTGCCGGCCGCAATGGCGACGGTGCGGTTTCGATCCTGACGGCGTTCTTCAACGCAACAGGCGAGCCACACCTCTTTCGCCTGCCGCCGCCCGGCCGCCCGGCGCGCCTGCTGCTGGACAGCGCCGAGCCTGATGCGCCCGAGCGCTATCTCAGCAGCGATGACCTGATGATCGGTCCGCGCAGCGTCGTGTTGACCGTGAGCAGCCTCAAGGCCCGGCCGCCATGACCAGCTTCGCGCGCGACCTGCCGTTCGGCGCCACGCTGGTCGATCCTGGCCATACGCGCTTTCGCCTTTGGGCCCCCGGCCAGCGTGAGATGGCGGTCGAGGTCGAAGGGTTGGACAGCGTGCCGATGACGCGCGACGCGGACGGCTGGTTCGACGCCGAAGCGGCATGCGGGGCAGGGGCGCGCTATCGCTATCGGCTGGCTGACGGGCTTGCGGTGCCCGATCCGGCGTCGCGCGCGCAAGGTCGCGACGTGCACGATCCCAGCCTGGTCGTCGATCCCCGCGCCTATCGTTGGCGGCATCCGGACTGGCGCGGCCGCAAATGGCCGGAAACCGTGCTCTATGAGCTGCATGCCGGCAGCCTGGGCGGCTTCGCCGGTGTCGCGGCAAGGCTGCCCGACCTGGCTGAGCTCGGCATCACCGCGGTCGAGCTCATGCCGGTCAACGATTTTCCCGGCCAGCGCAACTGGGGCTACGACGGCGTGCTGCCCTTCGCACCGGATGCGAGTTACGGCACCCCCGAGGACCTGAAACGGCTCGTAGCGGCCGCCCATCAGCGCGGGCTGA
>DATGZZ010000304.1:0-6046 GCA_035296945.1 Reyranella sp. | reverse complement strand
GCTCGCCGTCGCCGATGTCTGGAAGCGGACCAAAAGCAGACGCACGCCACGCCTTTATGGGTTTTGACCCTAGGGCCGACTTGCCACCCGCTCCAGATAGGCCGCGGCCCGGCTCTTCCCCTGATGGGTTGCCCAGCCGAGCGGCGTGCTGTTCCACAGCTTGTCTGCAACATCGGTTCGGGCGCCCCGCGCGACCAGGAGCTCCATCAGTTCGAGATTCTCGTCGATCGCGGCCTGGTGCAGGGCGGTGCTGTGAGCATGAACCGGCAGGAAGCCATTGACGTCGGCACCGGCATCGAGCGCCAGCCGCGCTGCCTCGACCTGGCGGTTGATGACCGCCAAGCCGAACACGTTCTGTATCTCCTCGGCCGACGCCTCGCGCAGCAGCGCTTCGAGCCGGTCGGTACGGCCAAGGGCGGCGGCGATCGATGCCGTCATCGGATGGCCGGCCTGCAACAGCACCTGGATCGGCGCGAGCTCCCAATGCGCCAGCGTCACGTCGATGGCCTTCGCGGTCGGGGTCGCGCCCGCCTTCATCAGCCGTTCCAGCAGCGGGATCTGCAGGCCCTGCTCACGGGCCGGCAAGCTGGTCATCACCAGCTCGAGGGCATAGTCGAGATCGGCCTTGTCGACCCCGCGGGCGATCATCGTCTCGGCGACCTCGACGACGTTGTCCGGCATGCGCTTCATCAGCGTCGGATTGTTGGCGATGAACCAGAACAGCTTGGGATCGCGGAAGTATTGCGATCGGCTGGCTTCGCGATAGCACTCGGGCTCGAGGATCCGCTCGCGCAGAAGGCGCGGCTCGGCGTCGAGCAAACGCGCGAGCCCCGTGACGTCGCCGCCTTGCAGGGCCGTCACGGCCGCACGGAACGAGGGATCGCGGATCACCGGCCGGCCGAGCAGCTCGATAATGGCGGCCTTATCCGCCGCCTTGCCTCGCCGCGCCGCGTCGATCGGCACCCGGCCTTTGGCGTCCGGCTGCCATTCCAGGGCGCCCCCGCGAATCAGCAGCTCGACCAAGGCCAGTGGGCCGCGGCTGGCGGCGGCGTTCAATGCGGTCACGCCGCCATTGTCGTGCCGTGGATTGGCGCCGGCGGAGAGAAGCGCGTCAGCGATGGCAATGCGCGTTTTGGCCGGTGCGTCGGAGGCGCAGGCCTGCCACAGCGGCGTGCCGCTCTTCGCACCACCATCGTCGAGTGGCTGGCCTTCAGCGATCAAGCGCAGGACTGTCGCCAGGTCGCCGGCACGTGCGGCCACCGCGAGCGGCGGAAGCGACGCGCCCTCGCCGCCGTGCGCCGCATCGACGCGCCGCATCAGCTCGGCCCAGCTCTTGGCGCCGTAGTCAGCGGCAACCGTGCGCTGCGCCTCGGCGAGACCTAGCGACTTGTCGCGGGCCAACCGCTTGGCCTGTTTGCGCAGATGTTCCTTGGAAGGACGAGCAGGAAGCTCGGACATGATTCTCCCTTTCCCAAAAGACCCGGTGTCCGCTCGCGGGCAGGAAAGGTCGAAATGACCAAGACGAAATCAGAAGGTGGGCTGGGCCCTCTCCGCGGACGGGTGGCCGCCTTGCCGGCCGGCCTCGAAATTAGGGGGCCGGGGCCGATGGTGCAAGGGCCGCGCCGCCCGAACGCACCGCCGGCGCACGATGCGGGTTGCGGCCGGCGGCGTCCCACATCAGGCGCGGATCGAATGTCTCGGCGGCGAAGATGGTGGTGAACACCACGGCGCAGAAGGCGAGCGCGCCGACGCCGGGCTCGATGGTGACGGCGCGGCCGAACTGCACCAGTGCACCCAAAAGCGATTCCATGAAGATGTCGACCATCGACCAGCGGCCGATCCAGGCGACGATGTGATAGAGCACCGTGCGCTCGCGGATCAGGATGGAGGCGCCCGCCCCGGGACGCCCGAGCTGCGTCGCCGTCAGCATGGTGCCCAGCCCCAGAAGCTTGAACAGCGGCACCATGATGCTGGCAAAGAACACCAGGGCGGCGAGCGGATACATGCGGGAATCCAGCAGTTCCTCGACGCCGCCCAGGATGGTGCTGGGCATGCCGGCGCCGAGCTGCATCACGGTCAGCACCGGATAGACGTTGGCCGGGATGTAGAGAACGATGGCGGCGAGCACCAGGGCCCAGGTGCGAGACACGCTGTTGGGCTTGCGCTCATGCACCATCGAGCCGCAGCGTGGGCAATGGCCGTCGGTCTCGGCCGGCACGCTGACCAGGCCGCAACCTTCGCAGCCCATGGCGCCCGGTCGCCAGGCGAGCGGCGGGTCGACAGGCATGGGCTCGTGCGTCTGGCCGCGCCGCTCGATCTCCTCCCAGACGGCCTGCGGATCGAACGCCACTTCGGCCCACACCCAGACGACGGTGAGCAGGCCCAGCGCATAGACGGCAGGACCGAGCTCGATCGTCACCAGATCGCCGAGCTTGGTGTAGGCCACGAATACGCCCAGCAGCAGCACTTCCAGCATGCACCAGGTGTTAAGCCGGCGTGACAGCAGGAAGATGTCGCGCATCCTGGGCGGCGGGCGCGGCATTTTCAGCCCGATCAGCACGTAGAGCGTGGCCAGGAATTTGCCGAGGGGCGCATAGGCCGTGGTGAAGGCGACCGCGATCGCCAACGGCCACAGGCCGCGCGCGACCAGCTCGCGCGGTCCTGACTCCAGCACGGTCTCGCGCACGATGCCCGCCGTCGAGACCTTCATCAGCATGGCCATCCACACGACGGTGAACAGCACCATGGCAGCAAAGGTGAGGGCGAGATGGCGGTTCAGCGGGTCGACGCGGGTGATGCGCAGCACGGTGCCGCAGCGCGTGCAGTTGCTGCGCAGCCCGGGCGCCATCGCCGGAACGATCTGGAACAGGCCGCAGCCCGGGCATTCCCGGAGCTGCGGCTTGGTCTTCGGAGCGCGGACCTCCAGGTCCGCATCATGATCATGAGCGGACCTGGAGGTCCGCGCTCCGGAGAAGACGCTCACTGCAGCAGCGTGGCGATGCCGTCCGCCAGCTCGCCGAGCGCGTCGCTGATCGCCGCGACCAGGCCCGGCGTGTCCTGGGTGGCGAGCGGCTTGGTGATGGTGAAGGTGCGCGCCGCCGTCCGCCGCGGGCGGTTGAACTCGGCGGCGACCTGGGCGACCAGGATCAGCGAGCCCGCCTTGTCGGCGTCGAGCCGCTGGATGTTGACGCCGACGATGCAGTTGTGGTCGGCGGTGATGGCGCCGCTTTCGGCATAGACCGTGCTGCCGGGCAGGCGCTGCGACAGCTCGACGACCAGCACGCGACCGAGCAGGCCGGCCAACGGTTCTCCCCACCAGTCGTTGGCGCGGATATCGAGCTTGTAACTTTCCGACGAGCGCACGATCTCGCGGCGGTCGAGGTAGCTCGCCAGCCCGATATCCTTCAGCAGGACGACCTTGGGCCCGCGTGGCAGGGTCGGCCCGGTGCGCGACACGATGGTGTAGTAGTTGGGCTCGGGCGAGGAGCCGCAGGCCGCGGCAACGAGCGGCAGGCCGAGGGCGAAGCGGCGGCGGCCGAGAGAGAGGTCCTTCATTCCCTGCCCGTGTTGGTGCGGCCCTTGATCAGGGCCTCGGGGTGGCGTGACAGAAGATCGGTCAAGGCGCGGAGCGAGCGCGCGGCGTCGGTGAGCTGCGGCACCAGGCGATCGAGGTCGCGACGGAAGCGCGAATCGTCGCCGTAGCCCGTGTTGAACGAGCCGAACAGGCGATTGGCCGAGGTCAGTGCGTCCTGCAGCTGCTGGGCGATCGCCGGCAAGCGCTTCAGTGCCGGCGCGGCTTCTGTGTCGAGCTTCTTGGCGATGTCCTGGACGTCGGCCATCGCCTTCTCCAGCGACGCCAGCGTGCGCTTCATCTGCGCCCCGTTGATCGTGGTATCGAGGCCAGCCGCGGCGTTCTCGAGGCTCTTGCCGATCTTGTCGTACTCGATGCGGTTGAGCTTGGTCAGGAGCTCGGCGGCCGACCGCGTGATGGCATCGATGCCGCCGACCTCCGAGCTCGGGATGATGTAGACGTCACCTTGCTTCTCCAGCGTGGCGGGCGGCGCGCCGTCAACGCGCTCCAGCGCAATCTCCTTCGAGCCGGTGATGATGCTGGTGGACTGGAGGGTGGCGCGCAGGCCGGCCTTGATCATGGCCTCGGCGAGCTTTTCTGGATCCGTGCGCTCGGCCTCCGCGATGTTGCTCACGCGGCCGGCCTCGATGCGGTAGTGGACCGGCACGACGACGCGATCGAGCTTGGGATCGTAGACCAGGTCGACGTCGGTCACTTCGCCGATCCTGAGGCCGTGGAGCGTGACATGAGCGCCCGGCTCGAGGCCCGCGACCGATCCCGGGAAATAGGACAGGAGCCGGATTTGCCGGCCGAAGCCTGCCGACCGCGCGTCCTCGAAGGTACGATACAGCGGGAACGACTGGTTATTGGCAGCGACAGGCTGCTTGGTATCCGGCGGCGTCTCGAAGGCGATGCCGCCCAGCAGCACGGCGCGCAGCGACTCCATGCGGAACTGCACGCCGTCGGCGCCCATCTTTATCGAAACGCCGGAGGCATTCCAGAATGACGAGTCGGCGCGGACGTATTGATCGTAGGGTGATCGCACGAAGGCGTGAATGGTGACCCTGCTGGCGAGGTCGCCGATATCCCAGCCCAGGACCGTGCCGACCTCGAGATCGCGATAGAAGATCGGCGAGCCGAGGCTGATCGAGCCCAGCCGCTTGCTGTCGAGCATGAAGGTCGTGCCCTTGGTCCAGGCCTGCAGCACCGGCGGATCGGTCTTGCCGATGAAGTCGCGCTGGGCCACGCCAGGCTCGGCCGACGGCCGCATACCGATGTAGGAACCTGACAGCAGCGTCTCCAGGCCAGTGATGTTGCCCGCGAACAGCTCGGGCTTGACCACCCAGAAGATCGTCTTGTCATTGAGCAGCGGCTCGGCCTCGCGCACCGTCTCGATCGACACGATCACCTTGGTGAGGTCGGGCGACACGCCGATGGTCTTCACCGTGCCCATGACGACGTTCTTGTATTTGAGCTGCGATTGGCCGGCGGTGAGCCCGGCGGCGCTGTCGAAGGAGATGGTGATGGTCGGGCCCCTCTTGGAGAGGGTGTCCCAGGCGAGCCAGAGGGCGATCAGGGCGGTGACGATCGGCACGATCCACACCAGCGGAATGCGGCGGCGGCGATGCACGCCCGCTGTCGGCAGCTCTACCAGCCGTTCCGTGTCGGTCATTGTCCGTTCAACCTGACTCTCCCCGGTCGGCAAGGTAGCTCAAATCATCGCGGCTGCCACCATCACTGGATGCAACCTCTTGCCTCACATCTCATGTTCCTCTCCCCCGCTAGGGGGAGAGGCTAGGTGAGGGGGAATCGACGGGGCGCTGCCCCCTCACCCAACCTCTCCCCCTAGCGGGGGAGAGGAGCTTGATCCAGAGAGCATAACGGGGGCGGGAGTCACGACCGATCGTCGATGTCGCGCGCCAGGACCTCGCGCTTGCCGACGTGGTTGGCCGAGCTCACGACTCCCTCGCGCTCCATGCGCTCGACGATGCGGGCGGCGCGGTTGTAGCCGATCTGCAGGTAGCGCTGGATGAAGCTGGTGCTGCACTTGCGCTCGCGCGCCACCAGGGCGATCGCCTGGTCGTAGAGCTGATCGCTCTCGCCGTCCTCGCCGCCCTCGCCCGGCAGGCCGAGCCCGCCCTCATCGCCGTCGGGATCGTTGGTCACCGATTCGATGTAGGACGGCACGCCCTGTGCTCGCAGATGCCGCACGACCTCCTCGACCTCGCCGTCGGACACGAACGGGCCGTGCACGCGCGCGATCTTGCCGCCGCCCGCCATGTAGAGCATGTCGCCCTGGCCTAGGAGCTGCTCGCCGCCCTGCTCGCCCAGGATGGTGCGGCTGTCGATTTTCGACGTCACCTGGAAGGAGATGCGGGTCGGGAAGTTGGCCTTGATGGTGCCGGTGATGACGTCGACCGACGGCCGTTGCGTGGCCATGATGACGTGGATGCCGGCGGCGCGCGCCATCTGCGC
>DATGZZ010000303.1:0-5808 GCA_035296945.1 Reyranella sp. | reverse complement strand
TGGAAGGGTCCGACGCCGCGATCACCCTGCCTTGATGGTCGAGCATGTAGCTCACCGTGCCCGGGCTGACCCTGCGCTCGGCGAGGTACTCGCCGAGCCCGGTCAATGTCATGTCGATCGCCGCCACGCCCAAGAGCTTGCCGCCGGAATAGTACGGCGCGGCCACCGTGAAGCCGATCAGCCCGAGGGTTGCGAAGACGTCGGGATCGGAGATGACTTCCGTGCGAGCTTCCGCCGCGCTGCGATACCACAGCCGCGAGCGCGGATCGTAGGCGGTCGGCTGGTCGCTCGAGCCCAGCTCCTTCAGGTCGCCATCGAGATAGAGGAAATGATCGAGCGTCCGTTGGCCCTCGCGGGGCACGATCCAGCGGTAGGCAAAGCGCGCGCCTTGCGGCGGCAGGCGGTCCTGCAGCTTTACCTCGGGGTCGATGCGGCGGGTCTGGCGGAAGCTGCCGTCCTCCAACCCGACATAGACGCTGACGATCTTGGGACTGTGCACCAGGATGGTCTGGAAATACTTGAAGCAGCGGACCGAGGCGTAGAACTCGGGGAATTCATCGCCGATCGCCGCAGCCGACCGGACCAGCGACTTGATGGGGGTGAAATCGTCCTGGATGTTGTCGATCGCCTCGTTGCGGAAGCGCTCGACGAGCTCCTGGGCATTGGCCCGGGCGATGCGGTCGTTCGAGAAATAAGTGACGGCGATGATGGTGAAGAAGACGGGGACGGTGAGGACCACGAACGACGTCAGGATGCTTGGCTTGAGCCGCATATTGCGGAAGATGTTCATGGACCAGCCGTCATGGAGCGCGATGTCAGCCACTTTTCAAGGGGACAACCGATCGTACCCCATCGAGCTTTCACCGTCCATGCAACGATCAGCCGGGTTACGGCAGCGGGCGTCTCATATGCCAGTCGGTGGCCTGCTGGAAGGCGTGTCCGGCAGCCAGGATTCCCGCTTCATCGAAGCTGCGGCCGACGATCTGAAAGCCGACCGGCACGCCGTCGGCCGTCATGCCGCCCGGCAGGGTGAGGGTCGGATGGCCGCTCATGTCGATGGGCGCGGTGTAGCGCAGCCGGGACGCGATGGTCTGCGGCGTGCGCGCCTTCATGGCCGCCAGCGAGGGGGCGGCCACGCCCATTACCGGCAGCAGCAGCAGATCGATCGACGCCAGCAGGCGCTCGAGCTCGCCGGTCACGCGGGCGCGCAGGAGCAGCAGGCGGCTGAGCTCGAGGCCCGACAGGCCGAGGCCGAGATCGAGCAGAGCGGCGAACTCCACGCCGTACTCGGAGCGCCGTGACGGAAACGTCGCCTCGTGCGCCAAGGCCGCCTCGACACCACAGAGCGCCAGCCAGCGCTGGGCCGCCTCGTCGAGCTCCGGCAGCATGACGTCGACCGGCTGCGCCCCTTGCCCGTGCAATGCCGCCATCGCGCCATCGAGCGCGCGCTGCGAATCGGCATCCGCGCCAATCAGGTTTTTGGGCACCCCTACCCGCTTGCCCTTGACGCCGGCGCCGGTCGCGGCGGCATAGTCCGGCACGGGTTGCGGCGCGGCGGTCGGGTCGTCGGGATCGGCGCCGGCGATGATGCCGAGCACGATGGCGGCATCCAGCGCGCTGCGGCACATCGGCCCGACATGATCGAGCGATTCGGCCAGCGGAAAGACGCCCGCCCGGCTGACGCGCCCCCAGGTCGGCTTGAGGCCGCTCAGCCCATTCATGGTCGAGGGGAAGCGTATCGAGCCGCCGGTGTCGGAACCCAGCGAGGCGAAGCAAAGCCCCGCCGCAGTCGCCACGCCTGAGCCGGACGACGACACGCCGGTCCAGTAGGCGGCATTGAATGGATTTATAGGCGGATCGACCGACGGATGATGCACGCCGTAGGCGCCCTCGGTCATCTGCAGCTTGCCCAGGATCACCGCACCCGCCTGCTTCAGGCGGGTCACCACCGTCGCGTCCTTGGCCGGCACATGGCCGCGCCGGATCGCCATGCCAGCAGCCGTCGGCACGCCGGCGGTGTCGCAGAGATCCTTTATCGCGATCGGCACGCCATGCAGGGGGCCGTACGACTTGCCGGCCGCGGTTTCGGCATCGCAGCGTTTGGCATCGGCCAGTGCGCGCTCGGGCGTGACGGTGGCGTAGCTCTTGAGCCTGGGATCGAGCTTGCCGATGCGATCGAGCATCGCCTGGGTCGCTTCGACCGACGAAAGCTTGCGCGCCCTGAGTCGCCGGGCGACCTCGTCGAGGGAGAGATAGTGCAGGTCGTCGGTCGGCATGATTTTTTCCCCTGTCGCACCGCGCGCATCAAGGAGATGGTGTCATCCCGAGCGTAGCGAGGGACCTTTGACTGGCATCGCCAAAGGTCCCTCGCTGCGCTCGGGATGACAGCATCTCGCTATCGACTGCTGTGCGCTTACAGCGCCTTGTCCATCACCTGGATATGTTCGCCGCGATACTCGCGGCGCTCAAGCGCGCGCCAGCCCAGGCCGGCATAGAGTCGCGCGGCCGACGTGGTGAAGAGGTACAGCATCGGATAGCCGAGGCGCCTTGCGGCGGCCTCGACGGCTGCGACCAGCGCCGAGGCGATGCCCTCGCCGCGTCGCTCGGCCGGCACGAATACGCTGGCGAGCCACGGATTTCGCGGATCGCCCTCGAGATCGTCGAACAAAAGAGAAGCTGTGCCGACCAGCGTGCCGGCGTCGTCGAGAGCGACGAGTACGATCGGTACGCGATCGACGGTCAAACTCTCGCGGATTTGGGCGGTCCGCGATTGCAGCGTCTGCCCGGGATTGAGATGCCCCCACTCGGCGAAGCCCCAGGCCGCGACCTGGTCGACGAGCTCGGGGTGTTCGACGAGGGGGACGATCTTCAGCGCTATTCGGCCGCCTTGAGGTTCACGGCCGCCGAACGGCCGCGCTCGGTGGCGATCTCGTAGTTGATCTTCTGGCCCTCGTTGAGGCCGTTCAGGCCCGAACGCTCGACTGCGCTGATGTGCACGAACACGTCCTTGCCGCCATCGCTCGGCTGGATGAATCCGAAACCCTTGGTGGCGTTGAACCACTTCACCGTGCCAGTAGCCATCACTCTCTCTCCTCGGCAGTTTTCTCAAGCCTAGACACATACACGCGCAGCCGTGCTGCTCGTTGCAACGGTCCACGACAACTCGAAGAATTTGGAAATTAGCGCGTGGGGGTAGTCCGTAGCCGCAAAGGCTGGGCCGCCAAGGCATGGCCAAGTTCGTAAGTCGTAGGGCCGCATATCGGCAAATAACGCCGCCAAGTCAAGTTGGTTGCCTAAACGCTGTTCACATTGTGGCGCCGATTTTCCACGGCTCGAATTCGTCGTCGCCAATGCCCAGCGCCTCGGACTTGGTCTTCTGGCCCGATGCCGTGCGCAGGATCAGATCGAAAATGCGCTTCCCATTATCTTGGATGGTCTCCTCGCCGTCGACGACAGTGCCGCAATTGATGTCCATGTCGTCAGTCATGCGTTTGTAGAGGGAGCTATTCGTCGCAAGCTTGAGTGACGGGGTGGGTTTACAACCGAACACGCTGCCGCGGCCGGTCGTGAAGCACAGGACATTGGCGCCGCCCGCCACCTGCCCGGTGGCCGAGACCGGGTCGTAGCCCGGCGAATCCATGTAAACGAAACCCTTGGCGGTGATCGGCTGGGCGTATTCGTAGACGTCGACAAGGTTGGTCGTGCCGCCTTTGGCAACTGCACCCAAGGATTTCTCCAGGATGGTGCTGAGCCCGCCGGCCTTGTTGCCGGGCGAGGGGTTGTTGTTCATCTCTCCGCCGGTGCGCGCGCAATGGTCTTCCCACCATTTGATGCGGCGCACGATCTTCTCGCCGACCTCACGGCTGACCGCGCGCCGCGTCAGAAGATGCTCGGCGCCGTAAATCTCCGGCGTCTCCGACAGCACGGCCGTTCCGCCATGTCGCACCAGCAGGTCGACCGCCGCGCCCAGCGCGGGATTGGCGGAGATGCCGGAATAGCCGTCCGACCCCCCGCACTGCAGGGCCAGGATCAGTTCGCTGGCCGGGATCGGCTCGCGCTTGACGTCGTTGGCCTCGACCAACAGCTCTTTCAGGAAGCCAACGGCACGCATCACGGTCTTGGACACGCCGCCTTCGTCCTGGATGGCCATCGGGATCAGCTTCGGCCCTTCCTTCAATCCTTCTGCGTTCATCAGGCCGGCGATCTGGTTGGTCTCACAGCCAAGCCCCAGAACCACCACCGCCGCCATGTTGGGATGGCGCGTGTAGCCCGCGAGCGTGCGGCGCAGCACGTCCATCTCCAGGCCGGACGCCGCCATGCCGCAGCCGCCGCCATGGGTGAGCGGCACGACGCCGTCGATGTTGGGATACTGGGCGAGCATCGGTTCGAGCTTGGCCGCGATCATGCGGCTGGTCGCGGCCGAGCAGTTCACCGTGGTGACGATGCCGATGTAGTTGCGCGTCGCCGCGCGGCCATCGGCGCGACGATAGCCCATGAAGGTCGCGGCCGGCGCGATGTAGTCGGTCGGGCGGGCGTCGGCGCAGAAGGCATAGTCGCGCTCGAAATCGCCCATGACGCAGTTATGCGTATGGATGTGCGTCCCGGGCGTCATGTCCTCGGTGGCAAAGCCGATGATCTGATTGTACTTGCGCAGCGGCTCGCCCCGCTTGACCGCGCGGGTCAGGATCTTGTGGCCTGGCGGCACGCGCGTGGCGGCAGCGACCTCGCCCTCGACCTTGGTGCCGGGCAGGATGTCCATGCGCGCCACGACGACGTTGTCGGCCGGGTGCAGCCGGATGGTGAGCGGTGCCGCCATTGTTCGTTCCTCCGAGAGGCCATGACTTTAGCCGCTTGCTGGGCGATCAACAAACCTTGGTGCGGCGCCAACCGGCGGCAACGGCCTCGGCCTCCGTGCAGAACCAGCGCTCGCCGCGGCTGGTGTCGATGATCGTGTCCTTGTAATAGCGGCAGCCCGGCGGGTGATAGATGCGCACGCCCTGGGCATTGATGTTGCCCTTGATCTGGCACGGCTTGGCCGGCGGCGCCTGTGCGGCAGCCGATGCCGCGACCAGCATCAGCAGGACGCTAAGCCGCGCGCTTGCCGCGAATGGCATCGATCGTGGCGCCGAGCTTGCGGACGTCGGCGTCGCCGAGCGAAGCGAGTGGCGCGCGCATGCGGCTCCAGGCAACGGGGTCGTTGCGGCGCAGGCCGACCAGGGTCTTCACCGCCGCAGTCACGGGATGTGCCAGCACGGCCTCGACCATGGCATTGACGCGCGGCTCGTCGATGCCGTCGAGCAGCGGCTGCATCAGGTCGGGGATCACGTTCAACATGCCGCTGATCGCACCGGAAGCACCGAGCGTCATGGCACGGGCCAGGAGCCGCTCGTCGCCGATCAGGATGTGCAGGTCGCCATGATGCTTCAGCAGCGCCTCGGCATTGCTCCAGTCGCCCGACGAATCCTTCACGCCGGTAACCTGCTGGGGGAAGGCCTTCTTCAGGCGATCTACAAGCTCGATCGACAGGCCGACCGAGGTGACCTGCGGGATGTGATAGAGGATGACGTTGCCCGCAGCGGGGCCCAGCACCCTGAGCACGGCGGCAAACCAGTCGAACAGACCCTCGTCGCCGGCGCCCTTGAAAAAGAAGGGCGGCGCCAGCAGGAAGCTCGGGCAGCCCACCATCAGACCGGCACGGCCCTGCGCGACCGCATCCTCGACCGACGCGGCGGCGATCCCGACCACGAGCTGGGTCTTGGCATCGATGCCCGCGCCCACCAAGGCACCCACGGCGCGTTGGCGCTCGTT
>DATGZZ010000302.1:0-4935 GCA_035296945.1 Reyranella sp. | reverse complement strand
TCCTTCGTGCCCGGCCTGCTGCCGCAGGAGAACGAGGAGGCGGCCAAGCTCGCCCTGCAATGGACCGGCGGGAACCGCACCTATGCCGTGCCCTACGCCACCGAGGCCGGCATCTTCCGCGGCCACGGCATCCCGACCGTGATCTGCGGACCGGGCGACATCGCCCAGGCCCATCAGCCCGACGAGTTCGTGGCGCGTTCGCAGATGGACGCCTGCGATGCCTTCCTGGGCAAGATGATCGGCTGGGCCGAGAGGCAATAGTCTTCTGGACCGCCGGCCTGCGGCCGGCTCATGATCTTCCCGGTCCGGAAGAACATGACCTCAGCCCGTCGTCGTTTCCTAAAATACCTTGCAGCCAGTCCGCTGCTTGCAAGCTCGGATCTTTCGGCGCAGGAGCAGCGCCTGCCCGATCCGATGGTCTGGGCGCCGCGCAGTCTCGACAAGCTGATCGAGACGCCGCGCGAGGCGCTGAGCGTGTTCGACTTCGAGCCGGTGATGCACAAGAACGTGCCGCCGGCGCATTTCGGCTACATGGCGACCGGCATCGACGACGAGGTGACGCTGCGCGCCAACCGCGAGGGCTTCCAGAAATTCCAGCTGCTGCCGCGGCGGCTGGTCGACGTCTCGCACCTCGATCTCACCATGGAATTGTTCGGCCGCACCTATGGGAGCCCGGTCGTCCTGGCGCCGACCGGCTCCAACAAGGCCTTCCATGAGGATGGCGATCTCGCCGCCTCACGAGCGGCGCGCCGGACCAACAACCTGCAGATCCTGTCGACCGTGGCGACGGCGTCGATCGAGCAGGCCGTAGAGGCCCGCGGCCGGCCCGTCTGGTTCCAGCTCTACCCCACCAACAAATGGGCAGTGGCCGAGGCCCTGGCCAGGCGCGCCGAGACAGCCGGCGCGGAAACCATCGTCGTCACGGTCGACGTGCTGGCGCGGCAGAACTGGGAGACCTACGTGCGCCTGTCGCGCACCGACAAGCGCAACTGCGCGGAGTGCCATGGGCTGGGCCTGGCGAGCTTCGTGAAGCGCAAGCCCAACTTCGACGGGCTCGACCTCTCCGGCATCGAATCGACGGGCGCCACCAGCCTCACCTGGACGTTCATCAAGCGCCTGCGCGATACCGTGAAGACCAAGCTCGTGCTCAAGGGCCTGATGACCGTCGCCGACGCGATCCTCGCCGTCGACAACGGGCTCGACGCCATCATCGTCTCCAACCATGGCGGTCGTGACGACGACTTCGGGCGGTCGACCATCGACGCCCTGCCCGAGATCATCGAGGCGGTCGACGGCCGCATCCCGGTGCTGGTCGATTCGGGCTTCCGCCGCGGCACCGACATCGTCAAGGCGCTGGCGCTGGGCGCGCGCGCCGTGTGCATCGGCCGGCCCTACCTCTGGGGTCTCGGCGCCTTCGGCCAGCCAGGAGTCGAGCGCGTGCTCGACCTGCTGCAGCAGGAGACGCGCGCCGCCATGCAGCAGGTCGGCGCGCGGACGTTGAAGCAGCTCGGGCCGGCCTTGGTGAAGCGGGCGTCCTAACCCTCGGTCCGCCGTCCCGTCTCGAACAGGAACCACACGCGCTGTTCGGTCTCGTCGACCCAATTCTCGATCAGGCTGGCAGTGGCGATGTCGCCATGCTCGTCGGCGACCTCATGGAGGATGCGCATGTGCTTGAGCAGCTCCTTGTTGTCGTCGCGCAGCTCGGCCAGCATGTCGGACGGCGTGACGTACTCGGCGTCGTTGTCGAGCACGCGCTGCAGGCGCTTGACGTGGCCGACCGATTTGATCGTGCCGGCGCCGAGCTTGCGCACCCGCTCGGCGATGACGTCGGTCATGGCGTCGATCTGGGTCGCCTGATCGTCGAGCAGCAGATGGTAGTCCCGGAAATGCGGGCCCGACACGTGCCAGTGGAAATTCTTGGTCTTGAAGTAGAGCGCGATCACGTCGGCCAGCAGGATGTTGAGCCCGCCCGCCACGTCCTTGCTGGCATTGGCGCCAAGGTCGTTCGGCGTGGCAAGATTGGCGGTGCGGCGGGATTTGGCGTCCTTGGCCATAGGCTGATTCTCCTGGCGAGCTGTGGTTCCAGGCAATCTAGCCGGTTTTTCGACACCGTGAACAGTTGCCCAAAGGTATAGCCCCTGTAAGTTTCGCCGCGTGGGCAAGGAAAAGCCGCCAGAGGCCGAGCTGACGACGATCCTCGAGGGGATCGGCGAAGGCTTTTATGCCGTCGACCGCGACTGGCGCATCACTCATTTCAACAGCGAGGCGGCACGTCACTTCGGCCGCCCCGCCAGCGCCATGGTCGGCCGCGTGCTGTGGGAGACCTTCCCCACGGCGGCGGACACCGACCTCGGCCGCACCTTCCTCAGTACCATGGCAAGCCGCGCCACGGTGCGCGGCGAAAGCATGTCCGTGCTGGTCGGTCCGCGCTGGCTCGCCTATCGGCTGTTCCCGCTGGGCGACGGCATGGGCATCGTCTTCCGCGACGTCACCGAGCTCAAGCACGCCGAGGCACACCGGGAGCTCTTGATCAACGAGCTGAACCATCGCGTCAAGAACACGCTCACCATGGTGCAGGCGATCGCCACCCAGACCTTCAAGGGTGTCGATGCCGGCGCCCGCGAGGATTTCGAGCAGCGCCTGCTGACGCTCAGCAACGTGCACAGCCTGCTGACCGACGAAAGCTGGGAGAGCGCCGAGCTGCTTGGCGTCATCCGCGCCTCGCTCAGGCCCTACCTCGGCGGCGCGCGCGAACGGATATCCTTCGACGGGCCCGACCTCAGGCTGCGGCCGAAAGGCGCCGTGGCGCTCTCGATGGCCCTGCACGAGCTCGGCACCAACGCCTTGAAATACGGTGCCCTGTCGGTCGACGGCGGCTCGGTCTCGCTCAGCTGGAGGACCGGTGACAGCCGCTTCCGCCTGCGATGGGAGGAACGCGACGGGCCCGCCGTGTCGCCACCCGGGCGCACAGGTTTCGGCTCGCGCATGATCCAGCGCGGGCTGTCGGCCGAGCTTCAGGGCGAGGCGCACATCGATTTCCGGCCGGCCGGCGTGGTCTGCACCATCGATGCGCCGCTCGACGCGCTCCGCGACGAGGGCCGGACAGAGGGAGGCCGGTCGTGAGCGGCCGGCGCGTCCTGGTCGTCGAAGACGAGGTCATCGTCGGCATGCTGCTCGAGGACATGCTGGGCGAACTGGGCTGCGAGGTTGTGGCGATCTCGACCCATCTCAACGAGGCGCTGGGATTGGCGCGCAGCCTCGACATCGATTTCGCGCTGCTCGACATCAATCTCGACGGCCATCAAAGCTTCCCTGTGGCCGACATCCTGCGCGAGCGCGGCGTGCCTTTCCTGTTCGCGACGGGCTACGGTGCCAAGATCCTGAAGCCACCCTACTCCGGCACACCGACCCTGCCCAAGCCGTTCCAGCTCGAGGACCTGCGCCGGATGATCGGCGTGCTCACCGCTGTCTAGAGGCCGGCGCAGACCGGCTGCTCGACGCGGAACACGCTGTACTGGCCGAAACGCTGCTTGTAGGCGTCGATGATCTCGTCGAGCTTGGCCTTGTGCGCCGGCGCGTCGAACACGATCACGACCAGGCGCTTGCTGCGCTCACGCACGATGCGGCCGGTGGGCTCGCGGTATTGGCCCGACGAATCGAACACGCTCAGCCCGTCGGGAAAGCGCGACGTCACAACGTCCGTCACGAAGGCGCCCCACTCCGCATCCGTCACCTCGCCGCCCGCGGGCTTGTCGCGGCCGAAGTAGAGATCGATCGCGACGGCGGGTTTCAGCGGCGCGGTGCAGACAGGCGGCGCGCCGGGCTGGGCGCAGGCGGAAAGAGCCAGACCCAGAATCGCTGTCATCCCGAGCGTCGCGAGGGACCTTTCCTGTGGCTTCAAAGTTCCCTCGCTGCGGTCATCGCGGAGTAATCTCCGCGCCGGATGACAGAGGCTAGTTCAGATATGGCACCGCCATGCCCTTGGTCACGGCGGTCCGGGCATTGATGACGTCGTACCAGCGCTTGACGTTGGGGAAGTCGGCGAGGTTGACGGTGTGCCACTCATGGCGCGCCGCCCACGGGAAGATCGCCATGTCGGCGATGGTGTAATCCGAGCCTGCGGCGAAGGCGTTGCCGGCGAGCTGCTTGTCGAGCACGCCGTAGAGGCGTTTGGCCTCGTCGACGTAGCGCTTGATGCCGTACTCGATCTTGGTCGGCGCGGCGCGCAGGAAGTGATGGGCCTGGCCGAACATCGGGCCGACGCCGCCCATCTGCCACATCAGCCATTCCAGGGTCTTGTACTTCTGCACCGGGTCCTTCGACAAGAAGCGGCCGGTCTTCTCGGCGAGGTAGATCAGGATCGCGCCCGATTCGAACAGGCTGATCGGCTTGCCGCCAGGACCGTCGGGATCGAGGATCGCCGGGATGCGGTTGTTGGGGCTGATGCGCAGAAACTCGGGCTTGAACTGCTCGCCCTTCGAGATGTCGATCTTGTGCACGCTATAGGGCAACCCGCACTCCTCCAGCATTATCGAGATCTTGCGGCCGTTGGGCGTGCCCCACGTATGAAGCTCGATCATCTCCTCGTTCTCCCCCTTACATTTCAGAAAAAGTTCAGGCCCAGTCGTCAGACCCACCCGTGTCGCCGTCGTCGTAGGCTGCGGTGTCGTATTCCTCGTTGCGCAGGTCGTCGGGCATCGGGTTGTCGCCGGCCGATGCCTGCTGGGTGTCCTGCGGCAACAGCGGCGCGGGCTGCGCCGCCGACGCCGCCTGTCCGAACGGCCCGGGGTTGCTGCCCATCAGGTTGCGGATGCCTTCAAACAGCAGCGCGCCGCCCGCGACACCGGCCGCGGTGGCCATTGCCGAGCGCAGGAAGCTGCCGCCGCCGCCTTGCTGCGGCGCCACCGCGGCCTGCAGGGGCGAGCGCGTCGGCGG
>DATGZZ010000301.1:0-4235 GCA_035296945.1 Reyranella sp. | reverse complement strand
ACCCCGTTACGCATCGACATGCTGAAAAAACTCCTGATCGCCAATCGCGGCGAGATCGCCATCCGCATCGCCCAGGCCGCTGCCGAGCTCGGCATCGCCACCGCCGGCCTGTACTCCGACGACGACGCCGCGTCCCTGCATGTCCGACGCGTCGACGAGGCCATCGCGCTCAAGGGCAAGGGCGCCGCCGCCTATCTCGATGTCGCTGCGGTAGTCGCCGCCGCCAGGAAGGCGGGCTGCGACGCGGTGCATCCAGGCTACGGCTTCCTGTCGGAGAACGCCGAGTTCGCCGCGGCCTGCGCTGCCGCCAAGATCACCTTCGTCGGCCCGACGCCCGAGCAGCTCGAGTTGTTCGGCGACAAGGCGGCCGCCCGCGCCCATGCGCACAAGTGCAAGGTGCCGGTTCTGCCCGGCACCGATGTCACCGATCTGGCGGGCGCCACGGCCTTCTTCAAGAAGCACGCGAAGTCCGGCATTGCGCTCAAGGCCATTGCCGGCGGCGGCGGGCGCGGCATGCGCCTGATCAAGAGCGAAGGCGAGATCGCCGACGCCTTCGCGCGCGCCGGCGCCGAGGCCAAGTCGGCGTTCGGCAACGGCGACCTCTATGCCGAGCGTCTGGTCGGCCGCGCGCGCCACATCGAGGTCCAGATCGTCGGCGACGGCAAAGGCGGCATCGCAGCCCTGGGCGAGCGCGAGTGCACCCTGCAGCGGCGCAGCCAGAAGATCGTCGAAGTGGCGCCCAGCCCCAACCTCGCGCCGACGCTGCGGAAGAAGATCGCTGCCGCAGCCGTCGCCATGGCGAAGGTCGTGAAATATCGCAGCCTGGGCACCTTCGAGTTCCTGGTCGACGACGACGAATACTTCTTCATCGAAGCCAATCCGCGCCTGCAGGTCGAGCACACCGTCACCGAAGAGGTGTGGGGCGTCGATCTGGTGACCACGCAGCTGCGCCTGGCAGGCGGCGTCGCCCTGGCCAAGACCGGCATCGCCGACGCCAGACCGCGCGGGCATGCGATCCAGCTCCGCATCAACATGGAGACCATGACCGAGGACGGTTCGGCCAAGCCCGGTGGCGGCACGCTCACGGTGTTCGAGCCGCCCTCGGGCCCTGGTGTCCGCGTCGACACCTACGGCTACGCCGGCTACCGCACCAATCCCAACTTCGATTCGCTGCTCGCCAAGCTGATCGTGCACAGCCCGTCGCCCGACTTTGCCGACGCGCTGGCGAGGGCTGAGCGGGCGCTGGCGGCGTTCCGCCTCGAAGGCGCGCCCAGCAACATCGCCTTCCTGCGCGCATTGCTCGCCCACAAGGATTTCCGCGCCGACAAGGTCCATACGCGCTTCGTCGACGAGCAGGCCAAGGCGCTGATCGAGGCCGCGGCCAGGCTGCAGCCGGGCCTCTACTTCCAGACGGCCGCTGCCGCGTCATCATCGTCGACCGGCAACCGGCAGGCCGGCGCAAAGGTCGATGCGGTCGATCCGTTGGCCGTGCTGACCTTCGGCAAGACAGCGCAGCAACAGGCAGATGCACAAGCGGCGTCGGATGCTCCCGAAGGCACGGTGCCGGTGCCCGCGCCAATGCAGGGCACGATCGTCAGCCTTTCGGTCGGGGAAGGAGACACCGTCGCCGCCGGCCAGCCGTTGCTGATCATGGACGCCATGAAAATGCAGCACGAGATCAGGAGCCCGGCGCGCGGCTATGTGCGGCGGATCGCGGTCGAGGCTGGCGAGACGATCTACGAGGGTCACGCGCTGCTGTTCGTCGAGGAGGCCGATGTCGAGGTCAAGGGCTCAGTCGCCGAGGAGAAGATCGACCTCGACTACGTCCGCCCCGATCTCGCGGAGTATTTCGAGCGCCGCGCCATGACGCTCGACGACAAGCGGCCCGATTCGGTGGCGCGGCGGCGCAAGACCAACCAACGCACGGCGCGGCAGAACCTCGACGACCTGGTCGATCCCGGCAGCTTCGTCGAATGGGGCGCCTTCGCCATCGCCAGCCAAAGGACGCGGCGCACGCAGGAGGACCTGATCGAAAAGACGCCGGCCGACGGTCTGATCACCGGCATCGGCCGCGTCAACGGCTCGCTGTTCGGGCCGGAGAAGAGCCGGGTGGCGATCGCGCATTACGATTACACGGTGCTGGCCGGCACCCAGGGCAAGACCAACCATCACAAGAAGGACCGGCTGTTCGAGATCGTCGAGGAGCAGCGCCTGCCGCTGGTCTTCTTCACCGAGGGCGGCGGCGGCCGGCCGGGCGACGTCGACGTGCAGTCGGTGGCCGGCCTCAACACCATGGCTTTCCATATTTTCGGGCGGCTGAGCGGCTCCTCGCCCCTGGTCGGCATCAATTCCGGGCGCTGCTTTGCCGGCAATGCCGCGATCCTGGGCTGCTGCGACGTGGTGATCGCCACGAAGAACTCGTCGATCGGCATGGGCGGGCCGGCGATGATCGAGGGCGGCAATCTCGGCGTGTTCGCGCCCGAGGAAGTCGGCCCGATGAGCGTGCAGGTGCCC
Organism: Reyranella sp.; assembly: GCA_035296945.1. GTDB lineage: Bacteria > Pseudomonadota > Alphaproteobacteria > Reyranellales > Reyranellaceae > Reyranella. The sequence goes on along the minus strand of DATGZZ010000301.1, from coordinate 1,721 downwards.
AACGGCATGGTCGACATCGCCGTGGAAGACGAGGCCGAGGCGGTGGCCGTCGCCAAGAAGTACCTGTCGTACTTCCAGGGCGCGCTGCCGGAATGGCGGGCGGCCGACCAGCGGCTGCTGCGCCGCGCCATCCCGGAGAACCGGCTGCGCGTCTACGACGTGCGCGGCGTCATCGAGACCTTGTGCGACGAGGGCTCGGTGCTGGAGCTGCGCCGCGCCTTTGGGCCCGGCATGGTGACGGCACTGGCGCGGATCGAGGGCAAGCCGTTCGGCATCGTCGCCAACAATCCGACGCACCTCGCCGGCGCGATCGATTCGGACGGCTCCGACAAGGCGGCGCGCTTCCTGCAGCTTTGCGATGCCTTCGACCTGCCCGTCCTCTTCCTGTGCGACACGCCCGGCATGATGGTCGGGCCCGAGGTCGAGAAGACGGCACTGGTGCGCCATTGCTCGCGCCTGTTCGTGACCGGCGCCAATCTCGGCGTGCCGTTCGGCACCATCGTGCTGCGCAAGGCCTATGGGCTGGGCGCGCAGGCGATGGCCGGCGGCTCGTTCCATGCCGGTACCTTCGCCATCTCCTGGCCGACCGGCGAGTTCGGCGGCATGGGGCTGGAAGGCGCGGTGAAGCTCGGCTACCGCAAGGAGCTCGAGGCGGTGAGCGATCCCGGCGAGCGGCGCGCGCTGTTCGACAAGATGGTGGCGGCGGCCTACGCGCGCGGCAAGGCGCTCAGCACCGCGACCTACTTCGAGGTCGACGAGGTGATCGATCCCGCGGATTCACGCCGCTGGGTGGCGACGGCGCTCCTCGACGCCCCGCCGCGCCCGCGCAATCCGCACAAGAAGCGGCCGAATATCGATACGTGGTGAGAAGAAGCGGCGACCTCTCATCTCCTCCCCGTCATACGGGGGAGGGTAGGGAGGGGGAGAGCCGCAAAGGCAATCTCTCCCGAGAAGAGATCATGATCTGAAATTGGCTCAAGCCAGACGGGTGGCCTGCCCCCCTCCTGTATCCTCCCCCGCAAGCGGGGGAGGAAAAGAAAGAAGAAAGGCGGGCCGTGAGGCCCGCCTTTGCTCTACTGCGCCACCCAGAACGTGTCCGGCTGGTAGAGGCCGATATATCCGCCCGGATCCCAGGCGTAATAGCCTTCCTTGGGCACGTTCTTGATCTTCGGGCCGACCACGAGCGGCTGGCGGATCCCGTTCACCGTGCCGATGGTGAAGACCTCGTCGGCGCTGGCGGTCAGGATCTTCTCCCACGCCTTGCTCCGCTCGGCCTCGTTCGTCCCGTGCTCCCACTCCTTGACGTAGTCGAGCAGCTTGCAGGCGGCTTCGACGTCGCACTTCTCGCCCATCCGCTCCTTGGACTCGATGAACATGCCCCAGCGCGACCACTGCAGGCCGCCCTGCATGGTGGGGGCAAACTCCTTGGGACTGGTGTTGGGCGTCGGCACCGCGGTCACGACGCCGGCGAACGCCGTCATGATCGCCTCGCCGGAGAAGGCGCGCAGGCGGAAGTTTTCGCGGGTCTGCGGCTTGGTCAGCATCTTGATGCCGACCTTCTTCCACATCTCGGCGATCAGGTGGAGCGCGTCGGCGTCCTCGGTCTCCTCGCTGGCATGCTCGACCACGATGGTCGCCGGCCGGCCGTCGGGCAGCAGGCGGAAGCCCTGGCCGTCCTTCTTGGTCAGGCCGACCTCGTCCAGAAGCTTGTTGGCGAGCTT
>DATGZZ010000300.1:0-3116 GCA_035296945.1 Reyranella sp. | reverse complement strand
GTGCTGCTGCGCGACGACAAGTCGTTCCCCTACATCGTCATCCGCCGCGACACCGAATGGCCGCAGCTCGCCAAGCACAGGGGCGTTCGCGACCCCAAGAACGAGTATTTCGGCCCCTTCGCCTCGGCCACCGCGGTCAATCGCACGCTCTATGCCCTGCAGCGCGCCTTCCCGCTGCGCTCCTGCTCCGACGGCGTGTTCTCGACCCGCACCCGGCCCTGCCTGCAGTACCAGATCAAGCGCTGCACGGCGCCTTGCGTCGGCCGCATCGACAAGCCCGAGTACGGCGCCATCGTCGACGAGGTGCGCGGCTTCCTGGGCGGCCGCAACCGCGAGGTCCAGCAGGCATTGTCCCAGCGCATGGAGCAGGCCTCGGTCGGTCTCGAATTCGAACGCGCCGCCGTCCTGCGCGACCGCATCCGTGCGCTGGCCCACATCCAGTCGCATCAGTCGATCACCCTGCCCTCGATCGACGAGGCCGACATTTTCGCCGCGCACTTCGAGGGCGGGCAGGTTTGCGTGCAGGTGTTCTTCCTGCGCGCCGGGCAGAACCTCGGCAATCGGGCCTATTTCCCCAGCCACACCAAGGATCTCGACGGACCCGCCGTGCTGTCGGCCTTCATCGGCCAGTTCTACGAAGCGCGCCCGGCGCCCACGCTGATCCTGGCCAGCCACGACGTCGCCGAGCGCGAGCTGCTGGAAAGCGCGCTGGCGCTCACGGCCGGCCACAAGGTCGAGATCCGCCATCCCAAGCGCGGCGACCAGAAGGACGCGCTCGACCAGGCCGTGGTCAATGCCCGCGAGGCGCTGGCGCGGCGCATGGCCGAGCGCGGCACGCAACGCCAGCTGCTGGAAGGGGTCGCCCGCGTGTTCAAGCTCGACGGCCCGCCCGAGCGCATCGAGATCTACGACAACAGCCATATCCAGGGCGCGGCGCCGATCGGCGCCATGGTGGTGGCAGGGCCGGAAGGCTTCACCAAGAATTCCTATCGCAAGTTCAACATCAAGACCGAGGGCGCGGCGGGCGACGACTTCGCCATGATGCGCGAGGTGCTGACACGCCGCTTCGGCCGGGCCCTGCGCGAGGATCCCGAGCGCGGCGACGAGAGCTGGCCCGACCTGTTGCTGATCGACGGCGGCCAGGGCCAGCTCGAAGTGGCGCGCCAGGTGCTGAGCGAGCTCGGCCTGGAGGACATCGCCATCGTCGGCATCGCCAAAGGGCCCGACCGCGACGCCGGCCGCGAGCGCTTCTTCATGCCCGGCAAGCCGCCTTTCTCGCTCGAGCCGCGCGATCCGGTGCTGTATTTCCTGCAGCGGCTGCGCGACGAGGCGCATCGCTTCGCCATCGGCACGCATCGCACGCGGCGCGCCGCCGACATCACCAAGTCCGCACTCGACGAGGTGCCGGGCATCGGCGCCGGCCGCAAACGCGCCCTGCTGCATCATTTCGGCAGCGCCCGTGCCGTGGCGGTCGCGACCCTGGAGGACATCAAGGCGGTGGCCGGCATCTCCGACGCGCTTGCCCAGAAAATCCATGACCACTTCCGGGGCGGTCGTTAAGAAAGGCGGGCATGTTCAGTCTTCCCAACCTGCTGACGCTGTCGCGGATCGCGGCGATTCCGCTGGTCGTCGCCTGCTTCTGGCTCGACCACGGCTGGGCGCAGTGGCTGTCGGCCAGCCTGTTCGCAATCGCCTGCATAACCGACTGGTTCGACGGCTATTTCGCTCGCCGCTATCACCAGATCTCGCGGTTTGGCCGCTTCCTCGATCCGATTGCCGACAAGCTCCTGGTGGCGGCGGCGCTGGTGATGCTGGTCGACAGCGGCACGCTCAAGGGCCTGCACGTGCTCGCCGCCCTGATCATCCTGGCGCGCGAGATCCTGGTCTCGGGCCTGCGGGAGTTTCTGGCCGAGCTCAAGATCGGCGTGCCGGTGAGCCAGCTCGCCAAGTGGAAGACCGGCGTCCAGATGGGGGCCATCACCATCCTGCTGCTGGGCGATGCCGTTCCACCCGTCATCGGCCAGATCGGCTTGGTGCTGATCTGGGCCGCTGCCGTCCTCACGCTGATCACCGGCTATGACTACCTGCGCACCGGCCTGCGCTACATGGCCGAAGGCGGGCCCACATGAAGGTCCGCTACTTCGCCTGGATGAAGCGCACCGTCGGCGTCGCCGACGAGGACGTGGCGCCGCCGGCTGAGGTGAAGACCGTCGGTGACCTCATCGTCTGGCTGCGCGGCCGCAGCACCGGCCACGCCGAGGCGCTGGCCGAGGGTGCCGCCTTCGGCGCGGCGGTCGACCAGCGCACGGCGACCTTCGACGTGCCGATCGGCGGCGCGCGCGAGGTCGCCTTCTTCCCGCCCTTCACGGGGGGCTGACATGGCGGTGCGGGTCCAGGAAGGCGACTTCGATGTCGGCGCCGAGCTCGACGGGCTCACCAAGGGCAACAAACGCATCGGCGGGCTGGCGGTGTTCGTCGGCCTGGTGCGCGAGATGCATGTGCGCGAGGGCCTGCATCGCGACCGCATCGATGCGCTCACCCTGGAACACTATCCCGGCATGACCGAGAAGTCGCTTTTGGACATCGAGGCCGAGGCCAACCGCCGCTGGCCGCTCGAGGCGACACTCATTGTGCATCGCTACGGCCGCATGGAGGCGGGCGATCGCATCGTCCTGGTGGCGGTGGGGTCACCTCATCGCGAGGCCGCCTTCGAGGCCTGCGAATTCCTGGTAGACTGGCTCAAGACCAAGGCACCGTTCTGGAAGCTGGAAGAGACGCCGGCCGGCGAGAAATGGGTCGGCGCTCACGAAGGCGACGATGCCGCCGCGGCGCGCTGGGAGAAGAAGAGCCAGTAGCGCGCGGCCACTTAGGTATGCGTCCGCGTACTTCTTCGCCTTGATAAGGTTCACACAACGAAAACCGTTGGGAGTGACGCTCATGAGCTCATCGAAGCGATTCGAGGAATCGAAGCTGTTCGAAGAGGGGGGCGGAGCGACGCTGTCGCGTCGCGCGCTCGTCGGTGCGGCCGGTGTGACGGCGGCAGCCATTGTGACCAGTCGGGCGTTCGCCCAGCAGCCGCCGGCAGCGGCACCGGGAGGTCCGGCCACACCACCGTC
>DATGZZ010000299.1:0-3751 GCA_035296945.1 Reyranella sp. | reverse complement strand
TGCCGCCCGCCGTGCCGTTCGGCTCCAAGCAGTGGCCGACCCTGATCACGCCGGGCCCCGGCCCGACCTCGCTCGACGACCTGAAGTAGGCATCAAGCGCCTGACGGGGGCGGGCGCTGTCGCCCGCCCCACCAAGAAACGCAAGGGGGATGGCATGAACCTCAATACGATCGTCGACGTGAAGCGGCCGAAGTCATTCGATGAGATCGAATGGCGCGACGGCCACGCCTTCCTGGGCGGCGGAACCTGGCTGTTCTCCGAGCCACAGGTCGGCACCGACACGTTGGTCGACCTCGAGCGGCTGGGCTGGCCTGCGCTCACCGAGACGCCGTCGGGCCTCGAGATTGCCGCGACCTGCAAGATCGTCGAGCTGCACGACTTCAAGGGGCCGCCGGAATGGCGCGCCGTGCCGCTGTTCGACAAATGCATCGACGCCTTCCTGATGTCGTTCAAGATCTGGAACGCAGCGACCGTCGGCGGCAACGTCGTGATGTCCTTGCCGGCCGGCGCCATGATCTCGCTGACCGCGGCACTCGAAGGCATCTGCAACCTGTGGCCGCAGAACGGCAAGCCGCGCGAGGTCCCCGTCGTCGACTTCGTCACCGGCATGCACACCAACGTGCTGCAGAAAGGCGAGCTGCTGCGCTCGATCTTCCTGCCGGCGTCGGCGCTGACCAAGCGCTTCGCCATGCGCCAGGTGTCGCTCACCCACCACGGCCGCTCGGCCGCGCTGATCATCGCCACGGTCGGCGACAACGACTACGACTTCCTGCTGACCATCAGCGCCGCGACGCCGCGGCCGGTCCACATCCGCTTCAAGAAGACGCCGTCGGCCAGCGAGCTGCGCCAGGCGATCGACGAGCGCCTGCCGCCCGACGCCTGGTTCAACGACGTCCACGGCTCGGCGCCCTACAAGCGCCACGTCACCCACTATCTGGCTGAACAGATTCGCGCGGAGCTGTCATGAGCAAGTACGAGGTCAATGGCCGCCTGTACTCGGCCGAACCGAAGGCCGGCCAGTGCCTGCGCACCTTCCTGCGCGACCTGGAAGTGTTCGGCGTCAAGAAAGGCTGCGACGCCGGCGACTGCGGCGCCTGCACGGTGTGGGTGGACGGCAAGCCGTTCCATTCCTGCCTGGTGCCGGCCTTCCGCGGCGAAGGCAAGAAGATCACCACCATCGAAGGCCTCGCGCAGGACGGCAAGCTGCATCCCATCCAGCAGGCCTTCCATGACGCGCAGGCCTTCCAGTGCGGCTACTGCGCCGCCGGCATGATGATGACGACGGCCTCGGCCGCGTTCGACGAGGCCCACAAGGCCGACCTGCCGCACGCGCTCAAGGGCAACATCTGCCGCTGCACCGGCTACCGCTCGATCGTGGATGCCCTGCAGGGCAAGAAGAACATCGAGGACGACGTCGCCGGCAAGGCGCTGGGCGCCAGCCTGCCCAACCCGTTCACCGACGACATCCTGACGGGCAAGGCGCACTACACGATGGACATCGCCATCGAGGGCCTGCTGCACCTCAAGGTGCTGCGCTCGCCGCATGCCCACGCGCGCCTCAAGAAAATCGACAAGAGCAAGGCCCTCGCCGTCCCCGGCGTTGTCGCCGTCTACACATGGGAGGACGTGCCGCGCCGGCTCTACAGCACGGCGCTGCACGAGGACCATCTGGTCGACCCGGACGACACCTACATGCTCGACAACGTCGCCCGCTTCGTGGGCCAGCGTCTCGCCGCGGTGATCGGCGAGAGCGAGGCGGCGGCCGAGGCCGGCGTGCGCGCCCTGGTGGTCGACTACGAGATACTGCCGACGGTATTCGATCCCGTGGCCGCCATGGAACCCGGCGCGCCGATCCTCCACGACAAGAACGAGGTCGTCACCGACAACGGCAACATCTTCTGCACCCTGCAAGGCGAGATCGGCGACGTGGCGAAGGGCTTCAAGGAGGCCGACGTCGTCCACGAGAACACCTACTCGACCTCGCGCGTGCAGCACGTCCATCTCGAGACCCACGGCTCGATCGCCTACAAGGGCAAGGACGGGCGCTGGCACGTCCGCACCAGCTCGCAGGGCCCGTTCTCGGTACGCACCAAGCTCGCCTACCTGATGGGCGTTCCCGCTACCCAAGTCCACGTCTTCACCGAGCGTGTCGGCGGCGGCTTCGGTGGCAAGCAGGAGATGGTGTCGGAAGACCTGCCGCTGTTTGCCAGCATGAAGCTCGACGGCCGCCCGGTGAAATGGGAGTGGACCCGCGAGGATGAGTTCATCGGCGCCACGACGCGGCACCAGATGACGACCAAGGTCAAGATCGGCGCCAGGAAGGACGGCACGGTCGTGGCACTTGACGTCCAGGTGGTCTCCAACACCGGCGCCTACGGCAACCACGCCAGCGAGACCCTGGCCGCCGCCATGGCGAGCCCGTTCGCAGCCTATCGCTGCGCCAACAAGAAGGGCATCGGCCGCGTCGTCTACACCAACATGATCCCGGGCGGCGGTTTCCGCGGCTACGGCGCTTCGCAGACCACCTTCGCCATGGAATGCGCCATGGACGAGCTGGCCAAGATCCTCGGCCTCGATCCGTTCGAGATCCGCCGCAAGAACGTCGTGCGGCCGGGCGACAACGTCGAATCGATCTGGAAGGAGCCGAGCGACGCGAGCTTCGGCAGCCATGGCATCGACCAGTGCCTGGAAATCGTCGAGCGCGAGCTGAAGAAGGGCAACGGCGTCAAGAAGCCCGACGGCGGCGACTGGCTCGAGGGCACGGGCGCGGCACTGGCCATGCTCGAATGCGGCCCGCCGACCGAGCACCGTTCGGGGGCGGAGATGAAGCTGCTGCCCGACGGCAGGTACCATCTGGCCTGCGGCTCGTCGGAGATGGGCAACGGCATCACCACGGCGCACAAGCAGATGGCCGCCGCCGTGGTCGGCGTGCGCGCGAGCGACGTGGCCATCATCAATGCCGACACCGACCGCACGCCCTACGATACCGGCACCTTCGCCAGCACCGGTACCGTCGTCGCCGGCAAGGCGGTGCTGGCCACCGCCGAGGCGATGAAGGCCGACATCCTTGACTTCGCCTGCCGTCACACCGGTGTCGTCATCGACCAGTGCCGGCTCGAGAAGGACGCGGTCGTCTGCGGCAACAAGCGGATCACGCTCGCCGAGCTCCATGCCGCCGGCGCCAAGGTCGACCACCGCTTCACGGTCAGTCGCAGGGCCTACCTGTCGCCGCGCACCATCGCCTTCAACGTCCAGGGCGTGCGGCTCGCGGTGCACCGCGTGACCGGCGAGGTCCGCATCCTGCACAGCGTGCACGCGGCCGACATCGGCCGGCCGATCAACCCCATGCAGTGCCGCGGCCAGCTCGACGGCGCGGTCGCCATGGGTTACGGCTGGGCGCTGATCGAGAACATGGTCCACGACGAGGGCCACATGGTGAACCCGCAGCTCCGCAACTGCCGCGTCCCGGCCTTTGCCGACACGCCGCACACCGACATCTTCTTTGCCGACACGGTCGATGCCATCGGTCCCCTGGGCGCCAAGTCCCAGGGCGAGTGCGGCATCAACCCGGTGGCGCCGGCGGTGTCGAATGCGCTCGCGAACGCCACCGGCGTGCGCTTCGCCCATCTGCCCTTCACGCCGGATCGCCTGTTCGGCGGCGGACTGACCAGGGCCAAATGACCGTCAGCATCGTCACCCAGACCAGCGTTCGGCCGGAGCGATCCGAGGACTTCGCCCGCTGGCAGGGCGA
>DATGZZ010000298.1:0-2672 GCA_035296945.1 Reyranella sp. | reverse complement strand
AGAGCCATTCGACGCGGTCGACCTTCACGACCTTGCCGCCGGCGAGGCCGTCGGGCTTCTCCTGGCGCGGCACGTAGTCGGGATTGCGGACGTAGACCGCCTTGGAGCCGGGCCGCCATTCCTCCTTCACGAAGATGAAGGGCCCCGACCCGACGGCGCTCGAGATCTGCACCGTCGCCGGCGTTTTGGCGACCGCCTCCGGCATGACGAACAGGGCGTTGGAAAGCGGCTTGGCGAGCGCGTCCAGCACCAAGCCGAACGAATCGCGCAGTTCGAGCGTGAAGGTGAGATCGTCCACCGTCTCCAGCTTGGCGCCCGCCGAGAACAGGGCCTTTCCGACGACGTCGCGGTCTTTCCAGCGCAGGATCGAGGCGACCGCGTCGGCGGCCCGCACCGGGCTGCCGTCATGGAACTTCAGGCCATTGCGCAGGCGGAACTTCCAGGTCTTGCGGTCGGGCGACACCTCCCAGGTATCGACCATCTGCGGCTGCGGCTTGCCGCGCGAATCGAGCGCGAAGAGCTGATCGTAGACGAGATAGCCGTGATAGGCCGCGTAGGCCGCGGTGTTGAAGACCGGGTCGATGCCGCGCATGTCGACGGCGAGGACGACCTTCAGCACGTTCGCGGCCGACCGCGCCGGGCGGGTGGCGATGATCGCCGGGGCAGCGCCCGCGAGCGCAATCATGGTGCGCCGGGTGAGGGCCGAACGTCTGGTGGGCTGATGCATCTGTCTGTACCTGCGAGCTGGAAGATAGCTAGTACCCGCAATCACAGGTGCCTGCTACAGCCCCCCTGTCATCCCGAGCATCGCGAGGGACCTTTCCTGCGGCTTCAAAGGCCGCTCGCTCTGCTCGGGGTGACAGCCATGGCCTATTGCCCTGTTCGATGCCGCCGAGCCTGGCCGTTGACGTTGCCGCCGCCGGCCCATAAGAGCGAAGAGCGCATGCCCATCCATTTCACGATCGACCACAAGGCCCGCCATGTCGAAGCGACGTTCGACGGCAACCTCGTCCTGAAGGACGTCGAGGACTTCACCGATGCCGTGGTTGGCGCGGGCGCGCTGCCCTACCGCAAGCTGATCGACGGCCGGACCGCCAGCGGCACCTACACGGACGCCGACGTCATGGCCCTGGGCGCGCGCATGGCCGCCTATGCGACGACCGGCAGACGCGGCGCCCTGGCGCTCGTGCCGGCGCCCGACACGTCGCTGGAACTGGCGGACCGGCTGCTGAACCTCGGCAAGGACGGCCGGCCGGCCAAGTCTTTCCTGTCGATCGACGACGCCCGCCAGTGGCTCGCCGCGCAGCCCGAGGCCTAGTCTAAGCGGTCTTCCGTGCCGCCGTATGCGAGGCTCAGCACGACGCCGCGTACCGCAGTCTCCCGCGTCTCGTCCTGATCGGCGTCATCGTCGAAGACCAGTTCGTTTTCCGGCACCTGCAACGATGCCCCCGGCTTCACGGTCGAGCGGCGCCAGCCGCGGTCCGCCATGCTGAACACGTGGAGCACCAGCCAGAAGCTCTTGAGGCCCACGGCCGGGAGATCGAGCTCCAGCTTCTCGTCATGGCCGGGGCGCAATTCACGACTGTCGAACCACCAGACCTTCGACATCTTGCTGGGGACTTCGGCGGCGGAGATGCGCACGAGCTGGCGCCGGCGCGACTTCGCATGGGCTGTGACTCGCAAGGGGCGCTTGCCGTCGGTCACTTTCACATAGACTGGTTCCATGGCCATGCCGCCTCAGATGGTGTCGTCGCCGATGCCGAACAAGGCTTCGATGTGCGCTCCCTGTCGCACAAGCCGCGCACAATCCGTGCCGGGTCGCAGCCGGATCATCTGGATGCCGGACAGGCCGGCGCTTCGCGCATCTGCAGGTCGCGCAGATGCGCTGCCACCGTGATCACCCCAGCGTCGGCTACCAGGCCGTCCATGACTCCCGAATCGTGGAGACGGCCTCGCAGAGTGACGATCGGCTTGGCATCGGCGGGCTTCCCGTCGGTCCGGCCCGCCCGCGTGACGGCCATGCTGAACGGCCACGATTGCTTGGCCGGCACCTCGACGCGGCGCTGCGACGGCGGTGTTGCGTCGGCGGCGCCCGCGGCGGCGCGTTTCACATCGAGCAGGAAGGCGCCGCCTTCGGCCTCGGGGACGAACACGAGCAGCGGGAACGACTCGCTTCCCGCCGCCAGCCGCCGCAGCAGCCAATCCGCCGCCGCGACCGGCATGTGGGTGAGCGACGGCAGGACCGATGGCTGCGGGCCATCCGGCGTCGTCCTGTCGACCTGCCACGCGCCGTCCTTTTTCTCCACCGTCCCCCGCACCTCGCGTTCGGCGCCGTTCAGGACCTGCACGGCGTGCCAGGCGAAGCCCTTGCCGCGCGGCTCATCGCCCTGCAGGCGCGAGGTGAAGCTCACCTTGAACGAAGGGGTAAGCGAGGCATCGACGACAAGCGCGCGCCGGATGCGCCAGCCGTCGCAGGTGAGCTCGATGTCCTGGACGATGGTGCCGATGCGCGTGGCGTTGAGAGCGGTGCCGAGGCGCAAGGTGTACTCCGCCCGATGGGGCTGCATCTGCGCGCCGGCACGGCTTGCCATCAGCAACGCCGCCGCGGCAACCAACAGGGCGGCGAAGCCGGCGACCTTCATCGTGCAGAGTCCCGCCGCTGCGGCGGCACG
>DATGZZ010000297.1:0-3469 GCA_035296945.1 Reyranella sp. | reverse complement strand
TTTTCGCCGCGGATCGACACCGGCGGGCTGTGCAGAACCTGCTTGTTGCGGTCGAGATATTTTACGAAGGCCTCGATGCCGCCCTCGTAGAACAGGTCGGAGATCTTGGGCTCGGCGCCGCGCTCGTCGGTCAGCATGATGCGCACGCGCGAGTTCAGGAAGGCGAGCTCGCGCAGCCGGTGCTCCAGGGTGGCGAAGTCGAACTCGGTCTTGGTGAAGGTCTTGGTCGAGGGCAGGAAGGTCACTTCCGTGCCGTGCTTGTCGGCCGACGCATCGCCCACGACCTGCAGGTCGCCCTCGGGGTAGCCGTAGCGGAAGCGCAGGAAATGCTCCTTGCCGTTGCGCCAGATGCGAAGATCGAGATGCTCGGATAAGGCGTTGACCACCGCGGCGCCGACGCCGTGCAGCCCGCCCGAGACCTTGTAGGAGTTCTGGTCGAACTTCCCGCCGGCATGGAGCTGGGTGAAGATCACGTTGGCGGCCGAGATGCCTTCTTCCTTGTGGATGTCGACCGGCACGCCGCGGCCGTTGTCGCGCACGGTGACCGAGCCGTCCCCCTGCAGGATGACGTCGACCTTGTCGCAATAGCCAGCCAAGGCCTCGTCGATCGCGTTGTCGACGATCTCGTAGACCATGTGGTGCAGGCCGGTGCCGTCGTCGGTGTCGCCGATATACATGCCGGGCCGCTTGCGCACCGCATCGAGGCCGCGCAGCACCTTGATCGAATCGGCACCGTAGTCGCCGGCGCCGGGGGTAACGTCGTTGTTGTTGTCGTCGCTCATGTTCTTGCCTTCAAAAGGGGGTCAGGCCGCCGCGATCGAGCCGTCGGCCACGCGCAGCACCTGCGCACGGCCGGCGAGCGGCGCAAAAAGTTCGGCATCGGTGCCCGTCATCCAGCACTGGACGCTGAGCGCCACCACCTCGTCGAACAGCGCCGCGCGGCGCTCGGCGTCGAGATGGGCCGCGATCTCGTCGAGCAGCAGCAGCGGTGCCCTGCCGCGCGACAGCGCCACCAGGCGGGCGTGGGCCAGCGCGATCGACACCAGCACCGCCTTCTGCTGGCCGGTCGAGCCCTCGGCTGCCGGCAGATCGAGATCGAGATGGCGCACCGCAAGATCGCTGCGATGCGGCCCACAGGATGTGGTGCCGGCCTCGGCATCTCGCAACCGGCCGGCGGCAAGCTCGGCGCGCAGGCGGTCCTCGGCGTCGAGCGCGGCCATGGTGGCGATCCAGCCGTCGATTTCACCCGCCATGGCCAGAGCCGCGCGCGGGAACGGGCCGATGCCCAGCCGCGCCGCAGCGTCGAGACGGTGCACGGTGTCGGCGCGCGCCGCCGCCAAGGCCACGCCATGGCGGGCCATGGTGTCCTCGAGGGCGGTGAACCAGTGCGGATCGCGGCTGCCCTCGGCCAGCAGGCGCGAGCGCTGACGAAGCGCATTCTCGTAAGCGGCCACGTCGCCGGCATGCTGAGGATGCAGCGCCGTCACCAGCCGGTCGAGGAAGCGCCGGCGCTCGCCCGGCCCGTCGAGGAACAACCGGTCGAGCTGCGGCGTCAGCCACACGGCCGCGACATGCAGGCCAAGAGCGGTCTGGCTCTGGACCGGTCGGCCGTCGATGCGCACGGCCCGCCGCGGCAGGCTGCCTTCGCTCTTGGCCGGCTCCAGGCCGGTGCCGATGGCGAGCCGGCCCTCCGGCGTATCCAGGGTAGCAGCGACCGCCCAGGAAGCGGCATCCGGCTCGCCGGCACGGCTGCGGCGGGCGACTTCATCCAGGCGGGCCCGGCGCAGGCCGCGGCCCGGCGCCAGGAAGGAGAGCGCCTCCAGGAGGTTGGTCTTGCCCGCGCCGTTGGCGCCCACCAGCACGATGGGCTCGGGGCCGCAATCGAGGCGGAGCTGACGGTAGTTGCGGAAGTCGGTCAGCCGAAGCTGGCGCACGGCCAGGACGGCCGGCGCTGCGCCGGTTGCGGCGTCGGGAGAATAGGCGAGTGCGCTGATCGGCGGCGCCGTCATACCCGCATCGGCATGAGCACGTAGAGGGCGCTTTCGTCAGCGCCGTCACGCACCAGCGTTGGGGATCCCGCATCGGCCATCAGGAAGCGCGCTTCGCTGCCGGCGATCTGCTCGGTGATGTCGAGCAGGTAGCGCGAGTTGAAGCCGATCTCGAGCGCGGAGTCCTTGTACTCGACCTCGATCTCCTCGGTGGCGCTGCCGGCGTCCGGGCTGGTGGCCGAAAGCGTGACCACGCCCTTGGCGACCGCGAGCTTGATGGCGCGCGACTTCTCGGTCGAGATGGTCGAGACGCGGTCGACGGCGTGGGCGAACTCCTTGCACGGCACGTTCAGGACCTTGTCGTTGCCGGTCGGGATGACGCGCTCGTAGTCGGGGAAGGTGCCGTCGATCAGCTTGCTGACCAGGGTGACCCCGCCCGAGGCGAAGCGGATGCGGGTGTCGGAAAGCTCGATGTCGACCGAGCCGTCGCTCTCGTCCAGAAGCTTGCGGACCTCGCCCACGGTCTTGCGCGGCACGATCACGCCGGGGATTTCCGAAGCGCCCTTGGGCAGCGGCACTTCCACTCGGGCCAGCCGATGGCCGTCGGTGGCCACGCCGCGCAGCACCTGGGTGCCGCCCACGGTGGCGGCATGGAAATAGATGCCGTTCAGGTAGTACCGCGTCTCCTCGTTTGAGATGGCAAAGCGGGTGCGGTCGATGATGCCCTTGAGGTCGGTCGCGGGGAGCTGGAAGCGGTGCGGCAGGTCGCCCTCGGCCATGGCCGGGAAGTCGGCCGGCGGCAGGCACTGCAGGGTAAAGCGCGACCGGCCGGCGCGAATGGTCAGGCTGTTGCCGTCGGAGGCGCCCTCGAGCTCGACCTGAGCGCCGTCGGGTAACTTGCGCACGATCTCGTACAGCGTATGCGCAGGCGCCGTGGTCGAGCCGGTCTTCGAAGCGGTTGCGTCGACCTGCTCGGTGATGGCGAGGTCCATGTCGGTGGCAGCGAGGCTCAATCGCCCCTTCTGCGCCGTGATCAGGACATTGGAGAGAATGGGGATCGTGTTGCGCCGCTCGACCACACTCTGGACATGGGCCAGCGCCTTCAAAAGGGCTGCCCGTTCAATCGTCAGTTTCATGGTTTGGTCGCTATAACGAGGGGCCAAAAAGCGGGTTTAGACACCCCGTTTCGCGGGCCCGAAAAGCCCATTGCGGAACGGTTGCAGACTATAGCACGGCGGGCCTTGGCGGGAAGCAAATTCGCTCGAAATTTGAGGCTCTTAAGGCCCTGAAGCCACAGCAAAACGGGGTCCTTTCGGACCCCGTTTCACGCCTCTCCCCGGGAGTCGTCTAGCCCTGCAACTGGCGCTTGAGCAACTCGACGTCTTCTGCAATCGAGAGATCGGAGATCTTGAGTTCCTCGATCTTGCGGACGGCATGCATGACCGTGGTGTGGTCGCGGTTGCCGAAGCGCTTGCCGATCT
>DATGZZ010000296.1:0-3624 GCA_035296945.1 Reyranella sp. | reverse complement strand
GTGCACGGAGTGAGCGTGACCTCCCTCGAGGACTATGCCCGCGATCTGTGCCAAGCGGGCTTGTCCGATGTCGTCGCCACGGACCTGACCGACGATTGGGCGCCCTATGCTGCGGAGCGCCTCGCCGGCTGGCGACGCGATCACGAGGCCTACAGCGCCGTGGCCGGCCAAGAGGCGTGGGCGGCGCAGGATCTGTTCTACACGGTGATCGATCGCCTGTATCGCAGCGGCAGTCTCGCAGGCGTCCGACTGACGGCCCGCGCAGCATAGGTGGCGTTGTCCTACCAGAAGCGCCACCACGGCGTGGGGCGGCGCCACTCAAGTGCCTCGAAGCCGTCGATCGGCGATTCGTCATGTTTGAATGTCGTGATCGACTGAGCAAGGACGAGGGGAATCTCGAAGATATGATCGACGACCGGTTTTTCGACATCGGTTGCCTGTCGGTGCCGACACTCTCGCTCGATCGCAGCAAACGTGGCCGGCGGCGTCCCGGACACAGTCAGGTTGTCGATTTCCTGATCGCCCTGATGATGGATGTGCCAAAGGCGCTGGCCGTCGGTCCACTGTTCCGCCGAGCTGAACATGACGTGCTCCTCGACGTGGGCGGCGATCACCGTGCAACCAAGAGACAAGCGTTGCAGACCGGGCTCGTCCAGCAGGGGATGCTGGCAACGCTCAAGGACAACCAGTGTCCAGTCGCCGGGAAGCGCCTTGATCGCTCCGTCACTTCGTCGATTGGTCGTCGGTGACAGCTGCAATCTTGCGCAGACGGTTGCCCGCTCGACTCCCTTGATGGCTGCCCAGGAGAGCGCGTGCCCCATGCTTAGGCTGCGAGTGCGCGGTCCATCAGGACCTGCTCGGCACTGCCAAGATCGGCCGTGCCGAACTGGGCGAATCGCGCGCCTGTCAGGCGAGTGTCGCCGTAGAGAGTGGCGAAATCGGACTGCGCCTCGGCCAGGGCGGCCAGTGCCGCGATCTTGGCCAGGCCCTCGCACACGAAGCGCGCGCGGCGTTCGGCGTCGCCCGACTGCAGGACCTTGGCCAGCGTCTCGGCCAGCGGGCGCACGTCGAACGCTGCCGCGGCGGTCTTGGCGAGCGCAGTCACGGTCGCCATCGCCTGGTCGGGATGGCGGCCGGCGGCGCGCAGTACGTCGAGCGCCATGACATTGCCCGAGCCTTCCCAGATGGCGTTGAGCGGCGATTCGCGGAAGTAGCGCGCCAGGGGAAGGTCCTCGGTGTAGCCGTTGCCGCCCAGGCACTCGAGGGATTCGTAGACGAGCTGCGGCGTGCTCTTGCAGACCAGGAATTTCACCGCCGGCGTCAGCAGGCGCACGTAGGCCGCCTCGGTTGGATCGTCGTGGGCGCGCTCGGAGGCGCGGCACAGGCGGAACACCAGCGCCACCTGCGCCTCGAGCTCCAGGGCGAGGTCGGCGACGGTGGCGCGCATCGACGGCTGGTCGGCAAGCCTGCGCTGGAAGACCGAGCGGTTGCGGACGTGGTGCAGCGCCTGGGAGAGCGCAATGCGCGACTGGCCGGCCGAGGCGATGGCGCAGTCCAGACGCGTCAGGTTCACCATCTCGATGATGGTGCGCACCCCGGCACCCTCGGCGCCGACGCGCTCGGCATAGGCGCGGTGGAACTCGACCTCGGAGGAGGCATTCGACTTGTTGCCGAGCTTGTCCTTCAGGCGCTGGAAGCGGATCTGGTTCTGCGAACCGTCGGGCCGGTAGCGCGGCATGAGATAGCAGGTGAGACCGCCCTCGGCCTGAGCAAGGACCAGGAAGGCATCGCACATCGGCGCCGACATGAACCATTTGTGGCCGGTGATCTCGACATGATCGCCCATCGCGACCGCGCGGGTGATGTTGGCGCGCACGTCGGTGCCGCCTTGGCGCTCGGTCATGCCCATGCCGAGGGTGACGCCGTTCTTCTCCCACCACGGCAGGGGCCGTGGATCGTAGGTGCGGGTCTGGATCTTGGGCAGCCACTTGGCGAGCAGCGCGGGCTCCGAGCGCAGCGCGCCGATGCAGGCATGGGTCATGGTGACGGGGCACATGTGCCCGCTTTCGGCTTGCGTCGCGAGATAGAGCCGCACGGCGCGCGTCGACACCGGGCCCGGCTTGTCGCTGCCGTCGTGCGCCGAGGCGTGGATGCCGTGGCCGATGCTTTTAGCCATCATGGCGTGATAGGCGGGATGGAACTCGACCAGGTCCAGCCGGTTGCCTTTGCCGTCCACGAGGTGAAGCTTGGGCGGGCTCTCGTTGGCGACGCGGCCGAGATCGAGCGTGGCCGCCGCACCGTAGTCCTTGCCGCAGGCGGACAGGTTCGCGAGGTCGAGCCCGGCACGCGCCGCGGCATCCGCCAGCGGCCGGTCGGCGCTGAACAGGTCGACATCGCCGAACGCCGGCGACTGGTTGAACGAGGCGTCTTCGAGCAGGCCGGAGGACATCGGGCAAGTCTGGTCTGGCAATGCCGCCGCGGCAAGCCTGCGAGCGGACGGCGCCGCCAGCGTCAGAGCATGCCTATCGCGTGCTCTGACGCGCGGGAGGCGGAGCTCCTGTTCCGACCACGGCCACAGTGCCCTTCAGCGCCACGCCGGCCACGATGTTTCCCGCGTGGCAGACGTAGTGCGTGCTGCTCGTCTGGGTGTTCTTCTTGTAGTAGCTGACAATGTCGACGACGGCGTTGCCGCCCAGCTCCTTGGCACGATCGCGCAGATGGATCAGCGCCGAGAGCATCGCCCAGCGGCAAGCCGAAGCGTCGGGCTTGCCGAAGGAATTGGTTTTGCGATTGGTGACGACGTCGCCGAAGGACTTGCCAACCCGCGGCGTGGGCTGACCACTGAAATAGAAGGTAACGTCGCTGCCGAGCTTCTGCCTGACCTCGGCGTCCGCCATGAATTCAGCGATGCTGAGGCTGTGTTCAACATCCCGCGCCTGGGCACCGTGGACGCCCACCACGCCGATCAGTGCCAGGATGAACAATGTCTTTCGCACCGGACCTCCATGTCAAAGCTCGGGCGCAAGCTTCCACACTGCCCGCGATCCGGCAAGTCAGGGACTTTGGGCGCAGGTGCGCGAACACTATCGCTATCGCTCACGCATCACGTCAGCTCTTGCGTCAGCCGCCGCCTTCGTACTTGAAGGAGAGTTTCAGCTTGGTGCGGTAGGCCGTGACCTTGCCTTTTTCGATCACCAGATCCTGCTCGATGACCTCGGCGACGCGCAGGTCGCGCAGCGACTTGGCGGCCCGATCGACCGCCGCCTTTGCTGCCAGCTCCCAGGATTGGCTGCTGGTGCCGACGAGCTCGATCACCTTGTAGACGCTGTCCGCCATGGGTACCTCCCTCGACACGGTTTCACCGTCTCATCCGATGCCGGGTCAGGGGGAGGCGCGGCAACGGTGCCTGAAAGGCCTTTCGTTGCCGTCGAGCCTAACACAAATCAGGCCGTCGCGAACTTGCCGAACTCCCAGTGCCGGCCGGGGGCGGCGGCGAACAGCGCCTTGGTGTAGTCGTCGCGCGGCGAGCCGAAGACCTGCTCGGCCGAGCCGTACTCGACGACGCGGCCCTTGCTCATCACTGCGACGTAGTCGCAGATCTGCGCGGCGACGCGCAGGTCGTGG